>JAJXXS010000101.1 GCA_021780975.1 Pseudomonadota bacterium | reverse complement strand
ATATTCGCGGCATTCGTAGGCACCTATTCCCATGCCAGCGCCCTTGGTTGAATCGAACGGCCGAAACAGGCGAGTGCGGATGAAATCGGCGTCCATGCCGACGCCGGTGTCGCTGATATCGAGCCGTGCCATCTGCCCTTCCGCGCTTAGTTCCATGACAACCTTACCCTCTTCCGGAGTTGCCTCAAGGGAATTTTGCAGCACATGTCCGATGACCCGCCCCAGCTGCGCGGCATCCGCCAGCACCGGACAGGGCGTGCAGCCTACGTGCAACTCGGGTTTCAGGCGGAATCCCGCCTTGCTCGCCGCAATTTCCGGCAGCAGCGCCGCAAGTTCGACGGTGGCGCGGTTGGAGGAACTGGCGCTGCGCCGCAACTGGGTCAGGATTTTGTTCATGCGGCTGATGGAGCTCTCGACCGTGAGCAGCATGTCTTCCTGGAACTCGGGATTGGCGCGATGCTTCTTCGCATTGCTGAGCAGCAGGGATAGCTGCGCCACCAGATTTTTCAGGTCGTGAATGACGAAGGTGGTGGCACGGTTGTAGGACTCGAACTGGCGGGCGACGATCAGGTCGTTGGCCGCCTTCATCTGCGCCAGGTGGGTGGCGGCCTGGCGCGCGGCCGCCTTGATCAGATCGCCGACTTCCCAGTTAAGGTGCACGTGGCCGAGCGAACGCTTGAGCACCACCACCCCGATCGCGCTGTCGTGCACCAGGAGCGGAATGACCAGCCAGGCGCCGGCAAGATCACGGACGCGCGCGGGCAGCACCAGTTGCTCGTAATGATCTGGCTCGTGGCGGTATTCGTCCAGGTCCACGACCCACTGCCTTTGCTCCAGCCAGGACATGAGCCCGCCGCCGTCGGAGATTTGCTCGGGGGCCTCCGACATGTTCCAGTGTGCCGCGCGTATGAGACCACTCTCCTCGCGCAGCCAGAGGGCGCCGCCCGGACTTTCCACCAGGCCAGCCAGTGCTTCTACCACACGTTCGCAGAGTTTCCCGCCCGGCTCGCCTTCCGCCAGCGCACGGGTGAACCTGAGCCACTCCTCGCGGTAGTCGTAGTGATAGCTGAACAGATGCTTGCTCAGCAGGACGCGCAGGCGCGCGCGCAGGGTGCCGGAGAAGACCACCACCACGAGCAGCAGGAAGGTGGCGAAAAGGAAAAGGGTCTGCAGCACGCCGCCCCAGTTGCCACCGAACAGGCGGATGTAGTAACCCACCGCCGCCATGAGGAGCAGATAGGTGCCGGCGCCGAGCAGGGTGGCGGTATGAAAGACGAGATGCCGCGAGATGCGCACCTGGGTATCGCTCTGGCGCGCAAGAGAGATGGCCAGCAGGGGCATGAGCAGCGCATTGGCGTAGCCGCGTGCCGACCACAGTCCCCAGTCCAGGCCGCTCAGCAGCATGGCATTGGTGTAGAGATAGAAATCGTAGACGAACAGCGCACCCAGACCGAGGGCGAGGAACTTGAGCGCCCAGCGGTCCTCCTTGCGAGTGCTGCGGTAGACCTGTTCCACCAGGACGAGGCCGACAAGGGTGAGGCCCATCATCCCGGCGAAGAACGGCAGCCCGCCACCCGGTGCCGGTGCCGCGGAGTAACCCCAAAAAAGCAGGCCGGCGAGCAGCAGAGCGCCGAGCGCGATAGGCAGGCTCACGAGCAGGCGAAAGAAGCCGGGGCGGGGCGCATCGGCCCGGCGCGCGTCGAGCAGACGCACCAGGTAGGCGATCCAGCCCCCGTCCCGCACCACTTCGAGGGCGCCGAGTAGGTAGGGAAAGGTGGGGTTGAGGGTGGCCGTGCCGGCCCACAGGAAACTTAGAAAAGACGCCACCGCGAGCCAGCGGTGGTGCGGACGCTCGCGCCAGAGGGTGAGGGCGAGGACAGTGAGCAGGCCGGCCGCGAGGGTGGCGAAGCTGTAGCCGAGGGAGGCGATGAGGGGATTGCCGTGCATGGGACGAGCCCTAGCGCGCGCCCTTGCCCCACAACACGACCTGGACCGTCTGCAGCAGGATCATGAGGTCCAGGAACAGGCTATGGTTCTTCACGTAGTACAAGTCGTATTGGAGTTTTTCCAAGGCATCCTCCAGGCTGGCGCCATAACTGTAACGCACTTGTGCCCAGCCGGTGATGCCGGGTTTGACGTTGTGGCGCGCAGCGTAGTAGGGGATGTCCTTCTTCAATTCGGAGACGAAGTAGGGGCGTTCCGGGCGTGGGCCGACGAAACTCATGTCGCCCATGAAGACGTTGAATATCTGCGGCAGTTCGTCGATGCGGGTGCGGCGGATGAGGCGCCCCACCCGGGTCGTGCGGTCGTCATTCTGGCGCGCCCATTGCGGCTGGCCGTCCTTTTCCGCATCCTGGCGCATGCTGCGGAATTTGAAGATGGTGAAGGGCTGACCGTATTGGCCTATGCGCACCTGCCGATAGAGGATGGGGCCGGGGCTTTCCAGGCGGATGAGGAAAGCGGTTGCCAGTATCACGGGCGCAGTGACGACCAGGAGCAACGAGCTGAAAATGAGATCGAACATGCGCTTCACGGTGTCACGCAGCACGCCCTGATCGAAGCCGTCCCCGAGAATCATCCAGCTGGCATTCAGGGAGTCGAGTTGCAGGTGGCCGTTTTCGCGCTCGAAGAAACTCGACAGTTCCAGCACCTTGATGCCGCGCAGGCGGCACTCCAGCAATTCTGGAACCGGCATGCCCCCGCCGCGCCGGTCGCGCACGGCGAGGACGATCTCCTGCACCTGCAGGCGTTTCACCAGATGCATGAGCGGTTCGTCGTTGCCGAACACCCGGTCGGCCGAGACGAAGTGGTGTATCCCTCCCATTGCGTGATAGCCCAGCACCTGGATGTTGGCGGCGCTACCGCGCTTGGTCAGCATTTCCTCGATTTTTGCCGCGCGACTGCCAGTGCCCAGCACGAGCACGCGGGTCTTGAGGGCGGCGATGTCGGTCCAGCGGTAAAACGCCAGACGCAGCAGGAAGACGCTCGTCAGCCCCGTGCCTAGTGCCATCAGAAAGGCGCCGCGCCCGATGAACAAGGGGTCGGGAAAAATGTAGAACAACAGGCCCATGACCATGAAGCCGAGGCCGAAGCTCAGGCCGAGGCGCAGCAGCAGGGATTTCACGTTCAGGCGCCACTCCCAGTCGTACAGGCCGAAAGCGGTCATGATGAGGAGCATGACAAGCGAGAACACCAGGGCCTTGGGCAACAGCGGACTGAGCGATTTGGGCAGCGCTTCGATGCCTTCGAAACGCAGGCCAATGCCGAAATACAGGGCGGCGAGGAGCAGCAGCCCTTCGGCGAGAAAGAGCAGCACTATCCCGCTGGGAATGTAATGGCGAAAAAAGCGAATCACGGGTTGTCGCGGAAGATTTGTTGATTGTTTGTCAGCAGAATTTATGCCAGTCGCGCATGCATCCCAATTCCACTATCGGCAAATTGACAAGGCCGGGTGACTCAGGGCGCGGCAAGGGGCAGACCATTCGCGCTGCCCGCCAGCAGTTGCGCCAATTGCGGCGGGCGAATGCGGCTGGGTTGCCCGTTGGGCAGAGTGCGTCGCAGTTGACGTAATTCCGACAGGGGGTAGAGCACCAAATCGATCGTGGCGCGCGGGTCACTGATGCGGTAGCGTGGGAAGGTTGTGGTGCCCACGCGGCTTTCGCCGTGCATCACTGCCTGATCGAGTCCAAGAAGAAAAAACTCCAGCTCCTTGGGTTTGTCGGCGAAGAGTTGCAGGTTGATGTCGGAGTGCCGTCCTGCAGTGCCCTGCAGCACGGAGCCTGTGAGGTGGGGATCGAATTCCGCCAGCTTGATCATGTACTCCAGTGCCACCTGGCGCAGCAGCGCCAGGTGGCCGCTGTGCTCCTCGGCTTGATAGAGGGCCTGGTAGCTGCGCAGGGCGGTTTCGATTTCCTGATTGTCCGGCAGCGCCTTGCTGTCGGGGGCCCCCAGGGTGCGCGCGGCTTTGCGTTTGGCGGCGCCATAGTCAAGGCTGCCGTCCAGGGCGATGAGGCGCGCCGCTTCGTGGGCGATACGGCGGCGCATGTCGCGGTGTTTCATAGCGGCGAGATGGTGCCTTGAGGGGGTTGCGCTGGCGCCGCGGGCGCCGTGGGAATGTCGCCCGCAGGAGGTCCCCAGGGACTGGCAGGGGGGGCGCCAGGCACCGGGGCCGGGGCGTTCTCCTGGTAAAAGTACTCGGTGATCGCATCCGGGGTTCCCGGCGCAACCGGTTGCCCGGTCGTGGGGTCGATGGGCTCCGAGACGACGCCGGGCGGTACCGGCCAAGGCTGGTTGGGGTATTTGGGCAAAACCCGGGCCATGAAACTCATCCAGATCGGCAATGCGGCGCGCGCTCCCACTTCACCGCGTCCGAGCGGCTTGGGCTGGTCGTAGCCCATCCAGGCGATGCCGACAACGTAGGGGTCAAACCCGGCAAACCAGGCGTCCTTCTGGTCGTTGGTCGTGCCGGTCTTGCCGGCGATGTCCACGCGCCCCAGGCTGGCGGCGGCGGCGGCGGTGCCGCTGCGTGTCACGCTTTGCATCATGCTGGTCATGAGGAAGGCATTGCGCGGATCGAGCACGCGTGGCGCGTTGACTCCTGCCACCAGCGGCTTCGCCTGCATGACCAGGTGCCCCTGGCCATCATAGACGCGATCGAGCAGATAAGGCTCTACGGCGTAGCCGCCGTTGGCGAATACTGAATAACCCTGGGCCATTTGCAAGGGCGTCACGGAACCGGCGCCCAGCGCCATGGTGAGGTAGGGTGGCTGGCGGTCTGGGTCGAGGCCAAAACGCTTGATGTAGTCGCGCACATAGCCGATGCCCACGGTCTGCAGGATGCGGATGGACACGAGGTTGAGGGACTGCGCCAAGGCATAGCGCATGCGTACCGGGCCTGAGTAGGTGCCCTCATAGTTCTTGGGCTGCCATTCCACGCCGCCGGCCTGGTCGGCGGGTATGGTGAAAGGGCTGTTGTCGATGAGGGTGGCGGGCGTGAAGCCTTTTTCCAGGGCGGCCGAGTAGAGGAAGGGCTTGAAACTGGAGCCGGGTTGGCGATACGCCTGGGTGACGTGGTTGTACTGATTGAGGTCGTAGCTGAAACCGCCGACCAGTGCCGTGATGGCGCCGTTCTTGGGATCGAGGGCGACAAAGGCGGCCTCGACCGCGGGCAGTTCACTGACTTCCCAGCCGCTGCCAGCTTT
>JAJXXS010000146.1 GCA_021780975.1 Pseudomonadota bacterium | reverse complement strand
CTGGCGACCGTGCGATTGGAATCGCGCAGCAGGCGGGCGCCCAGCTGGATGCGCCAGCTGGCCAGGTATTGCATGGGCGGCTGGCCGACGTAATGCGTGAAGCGCTGATGCAGGGCCGAGCGCGACAAGCCGACCTCGCGCGCGAGTTCTTCGACGTTCCAGGGATGCTCGGGCCGCGCATGCATGCGTTCGAGCGCCTTGCCGACAAAACGGTCGCGCAGGCCCGCGAGCCATCCGGTCGCATCCTCCGGCAGGGCATCGAGATAGCGGCGGGCGGCATCGACGAACATCATTTCCGCCAGTCGCTCGAGCACGGCGTCGCCGCCCGGGCGCGGGCTGCTGGATTCGAGCACCGCCTGGTCGATGACGCGCGCGACCCAGTCGCCCGCGCGCCCCGCAGGCAGGTGCAGCATGCGGGGCAGCGCCGCAACCAGTGGGTTGAATGGTTTGAGGTCGCAGCCTAGGAAGCCGCACACGGCGATCATGTCGGCTTCAGCGACCGGCAGCGGCGCCCCGGCTTCGACAACGCCGTGGTGATAGGCGATGGGCATGGGCTTGGGCTCGTGGCGCGTGGCAAACACCCAGTCCGCCGTGCGGCGCAGGGGCGTGATGCCGGGCGCGCTCGCCATGACGTGCTGGTCGCCTTGCGGAAATATCACGATGTCCCCGGCGTTCAGCCTGACCGGGGACTGCCCCTCGACGGCCGCCCAGCCGCTGCCCTTGGCGATCATGTGATATTCCATGACGTGCTCGCAGCCGGGCAGCACGGCTTCGGCGATCTCGCGCGCCGGAGGCGCTTCGGCCGACCACTGGTCGCGGCAGCTCACGTAGTAGAACACCGCGCCGCGTACCCGCACACTGCGCAGCAGGTCGGAAAGCGTGTCTCGGCTCATCGGCATGCTCCTGCCAGTAAACGACGCATCAAGCCGCACGGATGCACGATCAAGCCCCTCACCAATCGCGGACGCACGGTCAAGTCCGCCAGACGCACGATACAGCGAAGATCGGCGCCAAAGAGAACAATGACATCACCGACCGCCCTCCCCGCTGCGCACTGCACAGGCGGCAAGGCGGGCCTGCCGATCGCAGGCTTACGGCTGTGTTAACGCGATAAAACTTACAGGAGAGAGGACATGCAAGCAAGCTCAAGCAACATCATGGTCGACGTCATGAACACGCTCAGCCGTGAACACGGCGCCGAGCTGGTGGGCGAAATCGCCGGCCTGACAGGCGTACGCAGGGCATGGGTAAGCCCGCGCACCCGCCGCATCGTGCTGGTGGACTACGACCCGACCGTCACCGACTCAGGTCGGATCCTCAGCACCATCGTGCGCCATGGCTTCGACGCGCGCCTGGTGGGGATGTGACGGGACATGCGACCTTCATTCCATGCAGGCGTTTTTCATCCACCCAGAGGAGAATCGAAATGAACCAGCCATACATCGTTTGCACCCCCAACGCGACGACCCTGCCGCCGGCCGCCCGGCCCGCAGGCATCGATTTCGACGCCATCAAGCTGCGTCAGCAAGGCACCTGGACCAGCGGTGACTATGCCGTGGTCGGCACCACGCTGCAGATCGTCGGCGAATCGCTGGCCGAGGCCGTCGACCTGCGCGCCGGCGAGCGCGTGCTCGACGTGGCGGCGGGCAACGGCAACGCCTCCCTGGCGGCGGCTCGCCGCCATGCGCGCGTGGTCTCGACCGACTACGTGCCGCAACTACTGGAGAAAGGTGCGGCACGGGCCACGGCCGAAGGGCTCGATATCGAATTCCAGGTGGCGGACGCCGAGGCCCTGCCCTTCGAGGACGCATCCTTCGATGTGGCCCTGTCCACCTTTGGCGCCATGTTCACGCCGGAGCATGGCAGGACTGCGCGCGAGTTCCTGCGCGTGGTGCGCAGCGGCGGCCGCATCGGCATGGCGAACTGGACGCCCGATGGCTACATCGGCCAGCTCTTCCGCGTGGTCGGATCCTACGTCCCGCCGCCCCCGGGCCTTCAATCGCCGGCGCTGTGGGGCTCCGAGCCGCATGTCGTGGAGCTGTTCGGGCCTCACGCGGCCCACATCGCCTGCGAGCGGCGGATATTCAATTTCCGCTATCGCTCCGCCGCGCACTGGCTGGAGGTGTTCCGCAACTACTACGGGCCGCTGCTCAAGGCCTATGCCGCGCTGGACTCCAAAGGCCAGGCGCAGCTGACCACGGACATCACGGCACTGCTCGAGCGCTCCAACGTGGGCGGAGCCAACTCGCTCGTGGTGCCGAGCGAGTATCTGGAGATTGTCATCACGCGGGCTTAGCCGCGCAGGAAGCGATGGCAGGCATGGGCGCAAGGATAAAGTCCGGGGATAGGGGGTCATGTCCCGCATGACCCCATCTCCGACGACCCCCGGCCGGTTTCGCGCAACAGCGCAGCACCGCACGGCATTCCTGTTCGAGTCGAACCCAGGTGCCGGGCGCGGGGCGCCAATACCGCAACCCCCACTTTCCACTTCAGCCGCGGCCGCCGGATTTCGGCACAATAGTGGCTGAGCCCTATGAAACCGTAGCCGCATGAAAACCCTCTACGCCTTGGTCGAATCACCCTTCTCTCCCCACTTCCCTGACCTGTACCGGGAACTGGGCATCGTGGCGGAGCGCTTCGACTCCGCCCGCAACCTCCACCGCGCCTTGCAGAAACAGGCGCCGGACTTTTTCCTGGGGGAGTTCATCTATGGCTGGGGCAACGACTACGCCGGGGCCACGGTCTCGAACCTGGATGTCACCCTGCGTACCCTGCAGTGCACGGCGCCGCAGGCGCAAATGATCGTGTTCATGCAGCCCAGCCAGGCGCCCCACATCGGCAAGCTGCTGGAACTGTTCCCCGTCCACGCCGTGCTGCAATATCCGGTCAGCGAGGAACAGATGCGGGATGTATTGCACACCCCGTCGTAGGTCGGGAAGACATGGGGCTGGCGCCGTCCCCAGGGCTGCGGCAGTTGCTTAATCATTAATTACGACGATTACAATAGGCGCAGGGGCGGTACATGACCCGCCCTGCTTCAATCACCCAAAACCGAGGAGGACGACAATGAACCTGAGCAGACATTACCTCGTGTGGTCGCTGGCCTATGTGGCGGTCGGCATGGCCCTCGGCATCTACATGGCCGGGTCACACAACCACAGCCAGCACGTCACGCACGCCCATATCCTGTTGGTGGGCTTCGTTGTGTCCTTCATCTATGCCGTCATCCACAAGCTGTGGCTGGGTGCCCGGGCCACGCTGCTGGGCAAGGTGCAGCTCTTCGCGCACCAGGCCGGCGCGCTGATGATGTTCTCCGGCCTGTTCCTGCTCTATGGCGCCATCGTGCCGCCCGAGCAGATCGAGCCGGTGCTCGCCACTTCGACTTTCGTGGTATTTGGCGCCGCTCTGCTCATGATTATCATGGCGCTCAAACAGCCCTCGGCAGACGCCTGACCGCACCCGCGAGCGTGCGTGGCGCACGGCGGCGCGTTTAGGTCGGCTTCGGCCAACGCGTGCGCTCTCTATGGGAGGATAGGCTCATGAAAATGCTGATTCGATATCTCGCCGCCTTGTTCCTCGCCACGACGGCAGCAACCGCCTACGCGCTGACATCCCTTGACGCGCACCAGCTGGAGCAGGCGGCCGAGCTCGGCCACCTCCCGGCGCGCGATGCGCTGGAAGCCGCCGCGCGGCAGGGCGACCCGGAAGGCCAGTTGGCCTATGGCATCTACCTCCTCAATCGGCATGATTACGCCCCCGCCGCCCATTGGATACGCAAGTCCGCAGAGCAGGGCCTGCCCCTGGCCCAGGAGATGTTGGGCGTCATGTATCACGTGGGCGCCGGTGTGCCGAAGGATCTCGCGCGCGCCGAAAAGTGGTTCGAAAAATCGGCGGCCCGGGGCAACGCCAACGCGCAATTCAACCTGGTGCAGTTCTACGCCCAGGGGGCGGGCGTGCCGCAGGACTACACCCAGGCCGCGGCGTGGTGCCGCAAGGCGGCCGAGGAAGGCGACGCGTCGGCCCAGTTCTACCTTGGCATGCTTTACTCCAGGGGGACGGGCGTGCCGCAGGACGATGCCGCGGCGGCCTCCTGGTTTGCCAAGAGCGCGGCGCAGGGCAACGCCCAGGCGCAGTACAACCTGGGAGTGCTGTACGGCGATGGACAAGGCGTGCCGCAGGATTTTGCGCAGGCCGCAGGCTGGTATCGCCAGGCTGCCGAGCAAGGCCTCGCCGACGCCCAACTCAGGCTCGCCCTGCTCTACGACGAAGGCAAGGGCGTCGCCCAGGACTACGCGCAAGCCGCCAGGTGGTATCGCGCCGCCGCCGAACAGGGCCTGGCGGTTGCGCAGGTAAGCCTGGGGGTCTTCTATGCGTACGGGGTGGGGCTGACGCCAGACCCTCTGCGGGCCTACAAGTGGCTGGCCGTGGGCAAGGCCGCCGTGCCGCCGAACAGCGATACGTACGGGTTGGCCGCCCGGACCATGAGCCAGGTCGCGGCTTCGATGACTGCCGCGCAGATCGCCACGGCCCAGGTCGAAGCCTCTGCCTGGTCTGCGGCCCGTTCCAAGACGCGCCAGTAAGCGCAAGCGCGGCAGGTCCGGGCAGCGGGACCGGATCAGGGCGCTTTGACGACAAAGGGCACCACGTCTCCCGCGTGCTTCTTCACCCGCTTTGCCGCGCGCTTTTCTTTGGGCGTGGATAGGGCCTGTTTTTTCGATTCCTTATTCGAGCGTTGCATCTTGGACATGATATCTGCTCCTGTTCATGCTGAAGGGACGTCCAGGGAGCGATGGGCTGGCGAAGCTGAGGGGCATTTGCCGGGCGGTTTCGCCCAGTCTTGCACGGCAGGACGCTGTACTGCGGTTCGAGTATAGGCCTATGGCTCCAGAAAGGCAGGATTATTCCTGCGGCGGGTTCCATCCCCCACCCGGTGGGGCAGGCCTTGCGTCAACGCATTCCAGCCCAAGGGCACAACTCACCGCCCCGGTGTATGAATTCGGCAAGTTTGCCGACTACCCACGGCAACGATGCAAGCCCGCCGTTTCCTCCTCGAACCCCGATACCCCTTCCGGCTCAGGGATGCGCAACGTTGCCCTGCTCCTGGGCGCGCCAGTATCGATACAGGGCGGCCGCGTTGCCAGGCAGTTCATCGCATAGCCGGCGCTGGATCGCATCACGCGCTGCGCCGCGCAAACGGGCCAGCTGTAAGATGGGGG
>JAJXXS010000070.1 GCA_021780975.1 Pseudomonadota bacterium | reverse complement strand
ATGGGCTTGCCCAGCACGTAGAGGTCGCCGATGGCATCCAGCATCTTGTGCTTGACGAATTCGTCCTCGTACCTGAGGCCGTCGGCATTGAGCACGCGGTAATCGTCCACCACGATGGCATTGTCCAGGCTGCCCCCCAGGGCCAGGCCATTGCTGCGCAGATACTCCACCTCTTGCATGAAGCCGAAGGTGCGCGCCCGTGCGACTTCCTTGATATAGGAGGTCTCGCCGAAATCCACCACCGCCGTCTTGCTGGTGTGCTGAAAGACCGGATGATCGAAGTCGATGGTGAATTCGAGACGGAAGCCGTTGTAAGGCAGCAGGCTCACCCGTTTGTCCCCCTCTTCCACCACGACCGGCTTGAGGACGCGCAGATACTGCTTGGGCGCGGCCTGCTCGACGATGCCGGCCGATTGCAGGAGAAATACGAAGGGCGCCGCCGAACCGTCGAGTATGGGTACTTCCGGTCCACTCAGATCGATCACCACATTGTCGATGCCCAGGCCGGCGAGCGCCGACATCAGGTGTTCGATGGTGGAGACCTTGGCGCCCGGACCCTCCAGGGCGGAACACAGGCGCGTGTCGGTGATGCGATAAGGATCGACCGGAATGTCCGCAGGCGGGTCCAGGTCGACACGGCGAAACAGGATGCCGGTATTCTCCGCAGCCGGGCGCAAGGTCATTTCCACCTTGACGCCGGTGTGCAGCCCCACGCCGGTGGCGTGGATGAGGTTCTTGAGGGTGCGCTGACGAATCATGCCGTTATTTTAATCGCCCTGCGTGCGCCAACCAAGGCGCACGGCCCCGCCGCCGGGAACATGCGGGGAGAGTGGCCGCATCCCGGACGGCGGTCGGAGCCGCGCAGGGCCTGGTTCAGTCCGCCTGCTTGCGCAGGAAGGCCGGGATGTCGAGCATCTCGACACCGGATTCCACCATCGCCTGCACCGTCTGCTGGCGGCGGCTGCGCATGACATTGGGCATCTCGGCCTCTTCCGTCATGCCCATCGGCTGGTTGTCGGTGCCGTTGCGCACCACCACCTGCATGGGCTTGGGTTGCGCGCGCGCAACAGGGTTGCCGAGACCGGTGGCCACCATGGTGACGCGCAGGTTCTCCTCCATGCTCTCGTCGATCACCTGGCCGACGATCACCGTCGCTTCCTCGGCGCTGTACGCCTTGATGGTGTTCATCACTTCATGCACCTCGCGCATCTTGATGTTGGAGGAGGCGGTGATGTTGACCAGGATGCCGCGCGCGCCATTCAGATTCACATCCTCCAGCAGGGGGCTGGCGACGGCCTGCTCGGCGGCCACCTTGGCGCGGTGCTCGCCGCTGGCGCTGGCCGAGCCCATCATGGCCATGCCCATCTCGCTCATCACCGTGCGCACGTCGGCGAAGTCCACGTTGACGAGACCGGGGCAGTTGATGACCTCGGCGATTCCGCCCACGGCGCCATGCAGGACGTTGTTGGCGGCCTTGAAGGCATCCAGCATGGAAACGTCCTCGCCCAGCACCTGCATGAGCTTGTCGTTGGGGATGATGATGAGGGAATCGACATGACGCGCCAGAGCTTCGATGCCGGCGTTGGCAGCGCGCACGCGCTTGCCTTCGAAGCCGAAGGGCTTGGTGACCACGGCCACGGTCAGGATGCCGAGTTCCTTGGCGACTTCCGCCACGACAGGCGCGGCCCCAGTGCCGGTGCCGCCGCCCATGCCCGCGGTGACGAAGAGCATGTCCGCGCCGTCGATGAGCTCGGCGATGCGCTCGCGATCTTCCAGCGCAGCCTCCCGCCCGATCTCGGGATTGGCGCCGGCGCCCAGGCCCTTGGTCACGCCCGACCCCAGTTGCAGCTGGGTTCGAGCCTGGTTGCGCTTGAGCGCTTGGGCATCGGTGTTGATGGCGATGAATTCCACCCCCGTAAGCCCTGAAGTGATCATGTGATCCACGGCATTGCCGCCGCACCCGCCCACGCCGATGACCTTGATCACCGCATCCTGGGTTTGTTCATCCATCAACTCAAACATATTTGCCATTCGCTCTCTCCTTTGGTTAATCGTGACTGCATCCAAACACCGGGCAACCGGCCGCAAGCCGCCGCCCCATTCCAGCGGGCCGCTGCCAGAGCCGTTGCCCTAAAAGCTGTTCTTGAACCATGACTTCATGCGCTCGAAAATCTCCTTCATGCTGCCAGCAGAGAGTTTCACCGGGCTGTCCTTGCCGCGCGCTTCCAGGCCGGCCATGAGCAGGCCGACCGCGGTCGCATAGCGCGGCGTCCTGAGGTTTTCAGGCAGACCCTGCAGGCGCGGGTAGCCCAGCCGCACGGGGGCATGGAAGACTTCCTCGCCCAGTTCCACCATGCCCTGCATGGCCGCCGAGCCGCCCGTAATGACGATGCCTGAGGACAGCATCTCCTCGAAGCCGGAGCGGCGCAGTTCCGCCTGTACCAATTGATACAGCTCCTCCATGCGCGGCTCGATGAATTCAGCCAGGGTCTGGCGCGACAGCTGGCGCGGCGGGCGGTCGCCGATGCCGGGCACCTCGATCATGTCGCGCGCGTCGGCCAGCTGGCGGAGCGCGCAGCCGTGGCGGATTTTGATGTCCTCGGCCTCCTTGGGCGGCGTGCGCAGCGCCACGGCGATGTCGTTGTTGACCTGGTCGCCGGCCACCGCGATCACCGCCGTATGGCGGATGGCGCCGCCGGCAAACACGGCGATGTCGGTGGTGCCGCCGCCGATGTCGACGAGACAGACACCCAGCTCCTTCTCGTCCTCGGTCAGCACCGCCAGGCTGGAGGCGAGCGGCTGCAGAACCAGGTCGCGCGCCTCCAGGCCGCAGCGGCGCACGCACTTGACGATGTTCTGCGCCGCCGACACGGCCCCGGTGACGATGTGCACCTTGACTTCCAGGCGCACGGCGCTCATGCCGAGCGGATCGCGCACGTCCTCCTGGCCATCCACCACGAACTCCTGGGGTATGGTGTGCAGGATCTGCTGATCCATCGGAATGTTGACGGCGCGTGCGGTGTCGACCACGCGGTCGACGTCGAACTGGCTGATCTCCTTGTCCTTGATGGCCACCATGCCATGGCTGTTGAAGCTCTTGATATGGCTGCCGGCAATGCCGGTGAGGACCTCGCGCACCTTGCAGTCGGCCATCAGTTCGGCCTCCTCCAGGGCGCGCTGAATGGCGGTGACGGTAGCCTCGATGTTGACGACCACCCCGCGGCGCAGGCCGCGCGATGGATGCGACCCGAAGCCGATTACCTCGACGCCGCCGTCGGGGAGGGCTTCGGCGACGATGCAGGCGATCTTGGAGGTGCCGATATCAAGGCCGACGATGAGATTCTTGGTGTCGCGTTGTTTCATTGTTTATTCCTGCCTGGGATCGGCCCGGCCGCTCCCGTTTTCGCCGGCAGACGCACGGCAAAGCCGTCTGCGTAGCGCAGATCCACATAAACCGGTTTGGCATCGAGGCGCCCCACCAGCGCCGGGTAGAGCGCGACGAAGCGCGCCAGACGCGCCGGAACATCCTGCCGGCCCAGCGCCAGTTGCGTGCCATCCGACCATTTCATGCGCCACGCCTGGCGCGCCGACAAATCCAGCTTCGTGATGCGTACCCCAAGGGGAGAGACGATGCCCTGGAAAGCCCGATAGCTGTCGAGCATTTCCTGGCCGCTTCCCGCCGGGCCGTCAAAGAGGGGGAAATCGCCCGCCACGTCGGCGTCGAAAACGGTGCCGCCGTCGCTCACCAGTCCGCCGCTCTGCCAGCGCGCAAAGGGCGTACGCTCGGTGAGGGCGACCCGCAGGGTGTCCGGCCACAGGCGGCTGACGCGGGCATCCTGTATCCAGGGCAGCATTTCCAGCGCTCCCTGCACGGCAGGCAGGTTCACGGTAAAGAAATTTCCCGTCACGCTGCCGTCCACCACGCCGCGCACTTGCGCGCTGGTGGTGTGCGCGAGCGGATAAACGAGTTGCACTTTCTTCAGGGCGAACAACGGCCGGTGCAGAACCCAAACCGCTGCGCCATAGGCAAGCAGGGCAGCGGCCGTCCAGTAGAGGACGGTGGCGAGCTTGTAGAGAGGCAGCGCCTGATAAGGAGTGATGGCCTTCACAGAGTCTGCTCCAGGATGGCCAGGCATAGCTCGGCAAAACCCAACCCCGCCGCTGCCGCCGCCATGGGCACCAGGCTGTGGCTGGTCATGCCCGGGCTGGTGTTGATTTCCAGCAGGTTGGGCCGTCCGCTGCGGTCCAGCATGACGTCCACGCGCCCCCACCCGCGGCAGCCGACCACCCGGAAAGCCTGCTGGCAGAGCGCCTGGATCTCCGCCTCCTGCGCCTCAGGCAGGCCGCAGGGGCAGCGGTACTCGGTGTCGTCGCGGAAATATTTCGCCTCGTAGTCGTAGAACTCCCCTTTGGGGATCAGGCGAATGAGGGGCAAGGCGCGCTCACCCAGCATGGCGCAGGTGTACTCGCCCCCATCGATGAAGGTTTCGGCGAGCACCAGATCGTCATACTCGGCTGCGGTCTCCCAGGCGGCCTTGAGCTCGCCCGCGCTCTTCACCTTGCTCATGCCTATGCTGGAGCCTTCGCGCGCCGGCTTGACGAACATGGGCAGGCCCAACTTCTGCGTCACCGCAGCAAAATCGGTGTCTGCCGCGAGCAGCGCCGAGGCCGGCGTCGGCAGACCCGCTGCCTGCCACAGCAGCTTGGTGCGCCATTTGTCCATGCCTATGGCGGAAGCCATCACGCCGCTGCCGGTGTAGGGGATGCCCATCATCTCCAGGGCGCCCTGGATGCAGCCATCCTCGCCATAACGTCCGTGCAGGGCGATGAACACGCGGTCGAAGTGCTGCGCCGCCAGTTGCCCCAGGTCGCGCTCGCCAGGGTCAAAGCCATGGGCATCGACACCCGCACCAAGCAGGGCATCCAGAACGGCGTTGCCGCTCAGCAGGGATATCTCCCGCTCTGCCGACCGCCCACCGAAGAGCACGCCCACCTTACCGAATTTCGTCATTGACTTGCCCGCCCTCGATGCTTGCCGCACGCTGCCTCCGGCCGCAGCCGCGCAGACCCGCTTGCGCCATATCGTCTGCTCATGCCCGCTCCCCAATGACGCGCACTTCCCGGAGGAGCCGGACATTGGTGCGCGCCTCGACCGTGTCTTCCACTTTCTCGATCAGCCGCTCTATGTCGGCGGCCGTGGCCCCACCCAGATTGACGATAAAATTGGCGTGCTTCTCCGACACCTGCGCCTGCCCCACGCGCACGCCTTTGAGCCCGCAGGATTCGATCAGGCGGGCGGCGTAATCGCCGGGCGGATTGCGGAACACCGAGCCAGCATTGGGCAGGCCGAGCGGCTGGCTGGCGATGCGGCGCCGCAGCAGCTCCCGTATGGTTTCACGCGCCGCCGCACCATCGCCGCGCGGCAGGCGGAACCAGCCGGCGAGGAACCATTCCTCCTGCCCCGCGCGCCGGGCCACGTGGCGATAATCGATGACGTAATCCTGGGGCAAGCGCTCGGCGACGCGCCCGGCGCGATTCACGACCAGCACCTGGATGACGCGCTGCCAGGTTTCGGCGCCATAACACCCGGCATTCATGGCGAGGGCGCCGCCCACAGTGCCGGGTATGCCGGCCCAGAATTCCGCGCCGGACAGATCATGATTGGCGCAGAAGCGCGCCACTTTGGGCGCCGCCACGCCAGCCTCGGCATAGACGACGGCGCTAGGCGGGAAGCCCTCCGGGGCCGCCGGAATGCCCTGCGTGCGAGCCTCCAGGGCGAGGTCGCGCAGCGCCCCGTGCAGCAGCACCACCACGCCGCGGACGCCGCCGTCACGCACCAGCAGATTGCTGCCCAGGCCCACCATGTGCACCGGCTCCTCGGCCGGCAGGCCCCTGAGCAGCAGACAGAGGTCGGCGATGTCGGCCGGCACGTAGGCGCGCTGGGCGACACCGCCCGCGCGCCAGGAGACATGGCGCCCCATGGGCTCGCTGTAGAGGAAGCGCCCGCGCAGGACGTTGTCGCCAACGGCACCCCCGCCGGCCCCCGTCTCTGCCGGGTAACGGAAGCTAGCCTGCATGGGTCTGCCCCTGTGCCAGGCGCGGCGCCACCTGGCCGATGGAACCCGCACCCATCACCAGCACCACATCACCGTCCCTCGCCTGTGCGGAGATGGCGCCAACCAAGCCGTCGATGCTTTCCACGAACAGCGGCTCGACCTTGCCGGCCAAGCGTACTGCGCGTGCGAGTGCGCGCCCGTCGGCAGCCACGATGGGCGCCTCGCCGGCGGCATAAACCTCGGTCAGCAGCAGGCCATCCGCCTCCGACAGCACCCTGACGAAGTCCTCGAAGCAGTCGCGCGTGCGCGTGTAGCGATGCGGTTGGAATGCGAGCAAGAGGCGGCGGCCGGGAAATGCGCCGCGCGCCGCAGCCAGCGTGGCCGCCATTTCTGCCGGATGATGGCCGTAATCGTCCACCAGCGTGTAATGGCCCCCCGGTACGGCAGGAAGGTCGCCGTAGCGCTGGAAGCGCCGCCCTACGCCACGGAAATTGGCCAGCGCGGTAAGAATGGCTTGCTGGGAGGCGCCGACCTCGCTGGCGACAGCGATCGTCGCAAGCGCATTCAACACATTGTGCCGTCCCGGCGCATTGAGGACCACCGGGTAGCGCAACGTGGTGCCGTTCTTCTGCACCACGTCGAAACGCATGCCGGTGCCCGCGGCGACGACGTTTTCCGCACGGATGTCGGCGTCCTCGGAGAACCCGTAGCGGGTCACCGGCTTGGCCACCCGTGGCAGGATGTCGCGCACATTGGCATCGTCGATGCACAGCACCGCGCGGCCGTAGAAGGGAAGGCGCAGGAGAAAATCGACAAAGGCCTGCTTCAGACGCTCGAAATCGTGACCATAGGTATCCATGTGGTCGGCGTCGATGTTGGTCACCACCGCCACCACAGGATTGAGCTGCAGGAACGAGGCGTCGGACTCGTCCGCCTCGACGACGATGAACTCCCCATGCCCGAGGCGGGCGTTGGCGCCGGCTGCGGTGAGGCGACCGCCGATGACGAAGGTCGGATCCATGCCGGCTTCCGATAGGCAGGACGCGACCAGGCTGGTCGTGGTGGTCTTGCCGTGCGTGCCGGCGATGGCGATGCCCTGCTTCAGGCGCATCAGCTCGGCCAGCATGAGGGCGCGCGGCACGACGGGAATGCGCGCCTCGCGGGCCGCCGCGACCTCCGGGTTGTCGGCCGCCACCGCGGTGGACACCACCACCGCGTCAGCGCCGGCAATGTTGTGCGCGGCGTGACCCTGCATGACTTTCACGCCCAGGGTCTCCAGACGGTGCGTGGCGGCGTTCTGCGCCAGATCCGAGCCGCTTACGCCATAGCCGAGATTGACCAGCACCTCGGCGATCCCGCTCATGCCGGCGCCGCCGATGCCGACGAAATGCAAGTGGTGGATGGCGTGCTTCATGCCAGCGCCTGACAGATGTCGGCGACCGCGCCCGTCGCTTGTGGCTTGGCAGAGGCCTGTGCAGCCTGCGCCATGGGGGCGAGCTGCGCACGGGTCAGGCCGGACAGATGGGCGGCGAGTTTTTCTGCCGTGAGCTCGCTCTGCGGCATGAGCCAGGCGGCGCCTGCCTGTTCGAGAAAGCGCGCATTCGCGGTCTGATGGTCATCCACCGCGTAGGGGAAGGGAACCAGCACTGCCGGTACGCCGGCAATGGCAAGCTCCGCGACCGTCATCGCCCCCGCGCGCGTGATCGCCACATCGCACCAGTCGTAATGCCACGCCATGTCGGCGATGTAGTCCTTGAGTTCTGCCGCCACGCCGGCAGCCTCGTAATGGTCCCTCAGGGCTTGCAGGTGCTTGGTGCCGGACTGATGTATGACCAGCGGCCTCTGGGCGACAGGCATGAGCGCCAGCGCGCGCGGCACCAGTTCATTGAGCGCCGCCGCGCCCAGGCTGCCTCCCACCACCAGCACGCGCAAGGGCCCGTCGCGTCCGGCATAGCGCGCAGCGCCGGCGCTGCCGCAGATCTCTCCACGCACCGGATTGCCCACCCAGAGACTGGCCACGCGGCGGCAAGGTATCGGCTTGTCGCGCCCTTGGAAGGCACCCGGAAACGCGGTCAGCACGCGCTCCGCCAGGCAGGCGAGCAGACGGTTGGTAAGGCCGGCGATGCTGTTCTGCTCGTGTATCACCAAAGGCCTGCTCATCAGGCTAGCCATCATGCCGCCGGGGAAGGCGGTATAGCCCCCCATGCCCAACACAACGTCGGGGCGGCAGGCGCGGATGGCGCGCAGACTTTGCCAGAAGGCGCGCAAAAGAGCGAAAGGGAGCAGCACGAGCCGGCCCAGCCCCTTCCCGCGCACACCGCCCATGGCAAGCCAGATCATGTCGAAGCCATGCGCCGGTCCGACGCGCGCCTCCAGGCCGGCATGGGTGCCGAGCCAGCAGACGCGCCAGCCGCGCCCACGCAGCTCCTCGGCCACGGCAAGGGCGGGATAGACATGGCCGCCCGTGCCGCCGGCCATGATCATGAGGGTGCGATTGGCCGCCATCAGAACGTCTTTCCGCGCATCATCTGCCTGTGCTCCCAATCGATGCGGAGAAGGAAACCCACGGCCACGCAGTTGGCGACGATGCCGCTGCCGCCGAAGGAGAGGAAGGGCATGGTGAGACCCTTGGTCGGCAGCAGGCCCATGTTGACGCCGATGTTGATGCCACCCTGCACGCCCAGCCAGATGGCGATCCCTTGTGCCGCAAGGGCGCTGAAATGACGCTCCAGGTGGGCGGCCCGGCGCCCGATCAGGAAGGCCTTGGCCACCATCCAGGAAAACAGCAGCACGACCGCCAGCACGCCGACAAAGCCGAGCTCTTCGGCGATGACCGCCATAAGAAAATCGGTCTGCGCCTCAGGCAGATAGAACAGCTTCTCGATGCTGTCGCCCAGACCCAGGCCCGTCCAGGAGCCTCGCCCGAAGGCGATGAGCGCGTGGGCCAGCTGGTAGCCCTTGCCGAAAGGATCGGCCCAGGGGTTCATGAAGCCCAGCACGCGCTGCATACGATAGGGCGAGGTGACGATCAGTACGGCGAAACCGACGATGAGCACCACCACGAGCACGGCAAACACCCGCCAGTTGAGGCCACCCAGAAAGAGGATGCCCATGGCGATGCAGACGATCACCACGAAGGCGCCAAAATCCGGCTCCAGCAACAGCAGCGCACCGGTGGCGAGCATGACGGCCGCCATGGGCAGGAAGCCCTTCTTCAGATCGTTCATGAAGGCGGCCTTGCGCGTCGTGTAATCCGCCGCATACAGCACTGCCAGCAGCTTCATGAACTCGGACGGCTGCAGGTTGGCGAAACCGAGGGAAATCCAGCGCTGCGAGCCGTACACCTTTTTGCCTATGCCCGGCACCAGCACCACCATGAGCAGGAGGAGGCCGGCCAGAAACAGATAGGGCGCGACCTGCTGCCAGGTGCGCATGGGAATCTGGAACACCACGGCCGCAGCGGCAACGCCGAGCGCAACGAAGATGCCCTGGCGGACGAGATAGTAATAGCCGTTGTAATGGGTGAAGCGCGCCGCCTCGGCGGTCGGCAGGGACGCCGAGTAGACCATCACGAGGCCGAAGCCGAGCAGGCCGCATGCCAACCAGAGGAGGCCGTAATCGAGCTCGCCCGTGAGGCGTATGGGCTGGGTACCGTAGAGCTTCACGCCCGCGCCTCCAAGGCGGCGACAGCGGCGCGGAACACTTCCGCGCGCTGCACGTAATTCCTGAACATATCGAAGCTGGCACACGCCGGCGACAGCAGCACAGCGTCGCCCGGCTGTGCCAGCGCGTAGGCGCGCGCCACCGCGGCCTCCAGGGTGGGAGAGCTTTCCAGCGGCACGCCCGCCGCAGCGATGGCGGCACCGATGGCCGGCCCGTCGCGCCCGATAAGAACGACTGCACGCGCATTGGCAGCCACGGCCGCCTTCAGCGGCGAGAAATCCTGGCCCTTGCCGTCACCGCCGAGTATGGCCACGACCTTGCGCCCCATGCCGTAAAGCGCAGCTTCGGTGGCACCCACGTTGGTGCCTTTGGAGTCATCGTAGAAGGCGATCCCGTTCAGCTCCCCGACTTTCTCGACCCGGTGCGGCAGTCCCCTGAAATGCAGCAGCCCGCCCAGCGCACGCTCGGGCGCCAGGCCTATTGCCTCGGCCAAGGCCAAGGCGGCGAGAGCATTGGCGACGTTGTGCAAGCCCGCCACCGGCAGATCGCTTTGCGGCATGATCTGATCGCGCCCGCGGCACAGCTCGCGCTCGCAGTAGCCGTACTCGTCCTCCGCGGGGCGATCCACCAGGCCGAAGCTGATGACGCGACGTCCTGGAATCCGCATGGCCATGACGCGGCGGTCGTCGCGATTGAGCACCTGCACCCCGCCGCCCTGGAAGACGCGGGCCTTGGCACGCGCATAGGCCTCCATGTCAGGATAGCGGTCGAGGTGGTCTTCGCTCAGATTGAGCACGGTGGCGGCATCCGCGTTTAGGCTCGTCGTGGTCTCCAGCTGGAAGCTCGAGAGCTCCAGCACCCAGACGTCCGGCCACGGCTGGCGCCCCGCTTCGGCGTCGCCAAGAGCATCCAGCACGGGCAGACCTATGTTGCCCGCGACCACACCGCGCAGGCCAGCGGCGCGAACCAGCTCGCCAGTCATAGCGGTGGTGGTGCTTTTGCCATTGCTGCCCGTGATGGCGATGATTTTCATGGGCTGGGCACGCCCGCCGTTCAGGAAATGGACGGCACGCGCGAAAAGCTCGACATCGCCGACGGCCTCGATGCCGCGCGCCAGCGCGCGCGCCACCGCGGGCGTCGCGAGCGGCACGCCCGGACTCACCACCAGCAGGTCCGCACACTGCAGCAGCGCGTCGTCGAAAGGCCCGGCATGAAGCGGGACATGCGGCAGACAGCGCTCCAGCTCCTGTGCATGGGGAGGCACCGCGCGGCTATCGGCGACGCTCACCTCGGCACCGTGTGCCGCCAGCCAGCGCGCACAGGACAGGCCGGTGTCGCCCAGCCCGAGGACGAGAATCTTCTTGCCGGAGAACTGGAGGGCGGTAGCGCTCATCGCAGCTTCAGCGTCGACAGACCCATCAGCACCAGCATCATGGTGACAATCCAGAAGCGCACCACGACCTGGGTTTCCTTCCAGCCCTTCAGTTCATAGTGGTGATGTAGCGGGGCCATGCGGAACACGCGCTTGCCCGTGAGCTTGAAGGAGGCGACCTGGATCATCACGGAAAGGGTCTCGATGACGAAGACCCCGCCCATGACGAACAAAACGATCTCCTGGCGCACGATCACCGCGACGATGCCGAGCGCCGCGCCCAGGGCAAGGGCGCCGACGTCGCCCATGAAGACTTCTGCGGGGTAAGCGTTGAACCAGAGGAAGGCGAGCCCGGCGCCGCCAATGGCGGAGCAGAAAATCAGCAGCTCGCCAGCGCCCGGTATGTGGGGCAGTCCGAGATAGCGCGAGAACACGGCATTGCCTGCCACATAGGCAAACACGCCTAGAGCCGCGGCCACCATGACCGTGGGCATGATGGCAAGGCCGTCCAGTCCGTCGGTGAGGTTCACCGCATTGCTGGCGCCGACGATGACGAAATAAGTCAGGACGACGAACCCAAACACGCCGAGCGGGATGGCGACGTGCTTGAAGAATGGCACGATGAGCTCGGTCTGTGCCGGCAGATCGGTGGTGTAGACGATCGCGCAGGCCGCCCCCAGGCCGAGGATGGACTGCCACAAGTACTTCCAGCGCGCCGCCAGTCCCTTGGGGTTCCTGTGGACGATCTTCTTGTAGTCGTCCACCCAGCCGATCACGCCGAAACCCAGGGTCGTGAGCAGCGCGATCCAGACGTAGCCGTCCGACAGATCCATCCACAGCAGCGTGGACACGGCAACGGCGGTGAGGATGAGAGCCCCACCCATGGTGGGTGTGCCGGCCTTCACCAGGTGGCTTTGCGGCCCGTCATCGCGCACCGCCTGACCGAACTTCAGCAGCGTCAGCCGACGGATCATCCACGGTCCCACCATGAAGGAAATCGCCAGCGCGGTCAGCACCGCCAGCACCGCGCGCAAAGTCAGGTAGCTGAAGACGTTGAAAAAGCGCACGTCGTGACCCAGATGCTGAAACAGCCACAAAAGCATTATCGCCCTCCCCGCTCGACCGCGGCAGCGCGGCGCAGAGGCCTCATGGCGCAGCCTCCACGAAGCTCTTCACCACGCGCTCCATCTGCATGAAGCGCGAGCCTTTCACCAGGACCGTCACGTCCGGCGCAAGCAGGTTCTCGACTTCCGCCAGCAACTCCTCCACACGCTCGAAATGCATGGCGCCGGCACCAAAGGCGCGTACCGCTTCCACGCTCTGCTCGCCCAGGGCCAGCAGCCGCGTGACTCCGCTGGCGCGCGCCGCCAGGCCGATGCCGGCGTGCAGTGCGGCGCCCTGCGCACCCAGCTCGCCCATGTCCCCCAGCACCAGGACATGGCGCCCGGGCAAGGTCTTCAGCACTTCGAGCGCCGCCTTGACCGAGTCGGGATTGGCGTTGTAGGTGTCATCCAGCAACGTGGCGCCGAACAGCGCCGGTTTGCGCTGCAGCCGACCCTTGACGCCCCCGAAGGCCTCCAGCCCGGCCTTCATGGCCTCCGGCGAAACCGCCAGCGCGTGCGCGCAGGCCATGGCGGCAAGGGCGTTGCGGGCGTTATGTTCCCCCGGCACACGCAGGGCGATGCGCAGCGGCGCCGCAAACCCCTCGACGACGAGGCTGGAACCAAAGCCGTCCGCCTGCCAGCGGCCGCGCAACATGCCGGCCCGCAGTCCGAAGGTCAGCTGGCGGCGCGCGCGGTTCGCTTCCTGCCAGAGCGATGCGTGCGGGTCGTCGGCATTGATCACGGCGACCCCGCTCGCGGACAGGCCCTCGAAAATCTCGCCTTTTGCGCGCGCAATGTCGGTGACTGAAGCAAACATGCCCACATGAGCGCTTTGCGCGTTGTTGACGAGGGCGACGTCTGGACGCGCGAGCCGCGTCAGGTAGCGCAGCTCGCCGGAGTGATTCATGCCCATTTCCAGCACTGCGTAACGGTGTGTGGTGCGCAGCCGCAGCAGCATGAGAGGCAGGCCGATGTCGTTGTTGAGGTTGCCCTCCGTCGCCAGCACGGCATCCCCCGCCGCCGCGCGCAGGATGGCGGCGAGCATCTCCTTCACCGTGGTCTTGCCGTTGCTGCCCGTAATGGCCGCGACCGGCAACGCGAAACGGTCGCGCCAGTGGGCGGCCAGGCGGCCCAGCGCCAGGCGGCTGTCGTCGACCTGGATGGCGGGCTCCAGATGTGCTGCCGGTGCCCGGTTCACGACGACGCCGGCAGCCCCGGCGGCAAGTGCCGCTGCGGCAAATGCGGCGCCATCGAACTTTTCCCCCTTGAGAGCGACGAAAAGATCGCCCGCGCGCAAGGCGCGGCTGTCCGTACAAACGCGGAAAAAGTGCGCGTCGGCGCCACGCAGTTCGCCCTGCATGGCGCGCGCCGCTTCGCCGAGGCTCAGCATGGTTTCAGACACGCCGCCCTCCCCACGCCGCCAGCGCCCGGCGCGCCACCTCGGCGTCGTCGAAGGGTATCCGCACCTCGCCGATTTCCTGATACGCCTCGTGCCCCTTGCCTGCGATCAGCACCACATCGCCGCCACCCGCCGCTCCCACGGCTTCGAAGATGGCCCGCGCGCGATCCGGCTCGATGCGCGGGCGGGCGGACATGCCCGCGCTGATGTCGGCGATGATGGCCAGGGGATCCTCGTGGCGTGGGTTGTCGCTGGTGACGATGACCTGATCGGCGAGATCCTCTGCGGCACGTCCCATGAGCGGGCGCTTGCCGCGATCGCGATTGCCGCCGCAGCCGAACACACAGATCACGCGCCCGCTCCCCACCGCCTGCCTGAGGGTACGGAGCACTTTTTCCAGCGCGTCCGGAGTATGCGCATAATCCACCACCACGGTGGGCTGGCCGCCGCGACCGAGCAGCTCCATGCGCCCCGGCGGCGGCCGCACGGCGGCGAGGGCCCGGCAGGCGGCAGGCAGGGCCAGCCCGGCGGCCAGAAGAGCGCCCAGGGCGGCGAGCAGGTTGCTGGCGTTGAAGGCACCCAGCACGGCCGCGTTCAGCTCCGCTGTTCCCCAGTCGGATTCGATGGCAAGGGTCACGCCGCCGAGGTCGCATTGGAGCAGACGCCCGCGCAGGGGGGCGTCCCTCTCCAGCGAGTAGCCGATCAGTTGCGGCCCGCGCAGATTTTCTGCCAGGGCGGCGCCCTGGGCATCGTCCAGGTTGAGCACCGCGTATTGCAGCTCCGGCCAGGAGAACAGGCGGGCCTTGGCGGCTGCGTAGCTCGCCATGTCGCCGTGGTAATCGAGATGGTCGCGCGACAGGTTGGTGAAGACCGCGGTATGGAAGTGGCAGCCGTTTACCCGTCCCTGGTCGAGGCCATGGGACGAGACTTCCAGGACACAGGCACGCGCACCCGCCCGCAGATACCCGGCAAGCGCCTTCTGCAGTTCGATGGCATCGGGCGTGGTGTTACCCGCGGCAGTGAGCTGGCCGGGAAAGCCATTGCCCACAGTGCCCATGACAGCGGCCTTCTCCCCTGCGCGGGCCAAGGCCTGGGTAATCCAGTGCGCGACGGAGGTCTTGCCATTGGTGCCGGTGACGCCGGTGAGCCGCAGTGCGCGACTGGGATGGCCGTAGACCTGGGCGGCGATCGCACCTACCTTCTCCTTGAGACGCGCAACGGCGGCATTGGCCACCGGCCAGGCCGGATCCCAGACGTAGTCGCGCGCTTCCCACAGCACCCCTGCGGCGCCGCGGCTGATGGCCTGGGGGATGAAATCGCGCCCGTCGCGCGCCGTCCCCGGATATGCGGCGAACACCGTGCCGGGCCCTACCGCACGGCTGTCGGCAGTGAGTTCGCCTGCCCCGGTCTGCTGCAGCAGTCGCGTCACCGACTCCTCCATCAGGCAGGCTCCCCGGGCATGGATTTCTGCGTCAGCACGGCGGGCGGCGGCATGGGCTCGTCCGGCGGCACGTTGAATTCCCTGAGCGCCGCACCCATGACCTGGGCGAACACCGGCGCCGCCACCAGCCCACCGTAGTAGTTGGGACCCTTCGGATCGTTGAACATGACGGCGACGATGAAGCGTGGCCGCGTGGCCGGCGCCATACCGACGAAGGTGGCGTAGTACTGGGTCTGCGAATAATGTCCGTTAATCCATTTGTGCGCGGTCCCGGTCTTGCCTGCCACGGTATAGCCGGGAATGTCGGCCTTCACGGCCGTGCCGCCGGCCTGGGTGACGGTCATGAGCATGTCCCGCACCTTCTGGGCGATTCCCGCGGGGTAAACGCGCACGCCCTGCACCGGTTCGGCCGGGTCACGCTTGAGAAAGGTGAGTGGCATGATGACGCCATCGTCGGCGAAGACCATGTAGGCACGGGCCAGTTGCATGAGCGTCACCGAGACGCCGTAGCCATACGCCTCGGTCGCCTGGTCCACCGGCCGCAGCGTGCGCCAGGGATGCACGTAGCCGTTGCTTTCGCCGGGGAAACCGGTATCCGGATAGTCGCCGAAGCCCACCTTGTTGAAATTGCCGATGAATTGCTGCGGCGTGAGCATCATGGCAAGGTGCACGGCACCGATGTTGCTCGAGCGCTGGAGGATTTGCGTGACGGTCTGCGCGGGGAAATCCTCGTCGTCGCGTACAACCTTGCCCCCGACCGAATAACCAGGAGCCGTGTCTATGACCGTATCGGGCGTCACCAGACCGCGCTGCATCACGTCCGCCACGGTGAAGGGCTTCATCACCGAGCCCGGCTCGTAGTTGTCCGTAAGCACGCGGTTGCGCACCATGCGCGGATTGAGATTGGCGCGATGGTTGGGGTCGTAGTCCGGCATGCTCGACATCGCCAGGATTTCGCCGGTCCTGGCGTCCAGCACGACGATGCCGGCATCCTCGGCGCGGCTGGCGTCAAACGCCTCCTTGAGTGCCTTGTGGGCGATGTACTGGAGCTTGAGGTCGATGGACAGAGTGAGGTTGCCGCCCTGGCGCGCGTCCCGCTCGGGAGACAATTCGGCGACGATGCGCCCGCGCCGGTCACGGATGACGTGGCGCGCCCCCGGCCGGCCTTCCAGCCAGTCGTTGTAGGCCAGCTCGATGCCATCCTGGCCGACATCGTCGACATTGGTGAAACCCACCACATGGGCCGCCACCGAACCGTCCGGATAATAACGGCGGAATTCACGCTGCAGTTGCAGGCCGGGCAGGCCGAGCTCGGTGATGCGGGCCGCCTGTTTGGGGTCCAGATCCCGGTCGAGCGACAGGATCCCGCGTCCGGGCGTTTGCACCCGCCGGCGCAGTTCCTGCTCGGGCAGGCCAAGGATGGCCGCCAAATGAAGCAGTTGCTGCGAGCTGTACTTGTCTATCTTGTCTGGCCAGCCCCACAAGGTTTCCACCGGCCGGCTGATGGCCAGGGGGCGGCCATCGCGGTCCAAAATCATGCCGCGGTAGGCCGGAATGGTGAGGCGGCGGGCAGCGATCTCGTCACCCTTGTCCTGCAGGAAACTGTGCTGCAGGCCCTGCAGGTACAGGGCACGCCCTACCAGAAGAACGCCCCACAGCGCGAGCACGCCCGCCACCAGCCACGTGCGCCAGGGCGCCAGATGCATTTGCAGTATCCGCTTCGACGCGCGATTGCGGGTGGCGTGGTTCATGGCTGCGGGGCGCCGGAGGACATGAGCAGCACCTGGCTGTCTGCCAGATTCACCAGCCCGAGTTGCGTACGCGCGATGTGCTCCACGCGCGCCTGGGCGGCAAGAGTGCTTTGCTGCAGCTTTAGCTGGCTCCACTGCAGGTTGAGTTCGCGCGCCTGGCGCGCCAACTGATCCTGCTCGACGAACAGCAGGCGGGATTCGTCGCGCGCCCGCACCAGGGCGATCGCGCTCACCAGCAGCAGCAGCGCCAGGATCAGATCAAGCTTGATCACGCACGCCTCTCCGCCACCCGCAGCACGGCGCTGCGGGCACGTGGGTTGGCGGCGACTTCCTCGGCCGACGCGCGCTGCGCGCGTCCGATCAGCTGCAGCCTGCCCGGCGCCCGCTCGGCCTCGCGCAGGGGCAGCTTGTGAGGCAGCATCTCCCCCGCCGCCTCGGCGCGCAGGAAGCGCTTGACGATGCGGTCTTCCAGGGAATGGAAACTGATCACCGCCAGCCGCCCGCGCGGAGCGAGCCAGTCAACCGCCTGCGGCAACACGCTCATCAATTCCTCAAGCTCGCGATTGAGGTAAATCCGAACAGCCTGAAAGCTGCGCGTCGCCGGGTGCTGGCCCGGCTCGCGGGTACGCACGGCCCCCGCAATGATCTGCGCAAACCGCGCTGTCGTGTCGATAGGCGCTGTTGCTCGCGCCGCCACAAGCGCGCGCGCAATCTGCTTAGCAAACCGCTCTTCCCCGTAGTCACGAATCACCTCCGCGATTTCCCGCTCCTCGGCGCGGGCGAGCCACTCGCGCGCACTCATGCCCTCGCCGGGATTCATGCGCATGTCCAGGGGACCATCGAGACGCAGGCTGAAGCCGCGCGCCGCCTCGTCCAGTTGCGGAGACGACACGCCCAGGTCCAGCAGGATGCCGTCGACTTGCCCCACGCCCTGTCCACGCAGAACCTCCCCCAGACGGGAAAAGGATGCGTGCACCAGGGCAAAACGCGGATCGTCGATTTCCCTGCCCGCCAGGATGGCCGCCGGGTCGCGATCCAGGGCGACCAGCGTCCCGCCGGCCCCGAGGGCCTGCAGGATCAGCCGGCTGTGTCCGCCCCGTCCGAAGGTGGCGTCCACGTAGACCCCCTCCGCGCGCACCGCCAGGGCCGCCAGGGCTGGTGCCGCCAGCACCGGCACATGGGTTGCACCGGTCACAGGCTGAAGCCATCCAGTTCCACCGGCACCGCCGCCCCATCGACCGCACGCGCCTCTTCCACCTGGGCGTGCCAGCCTGTTTCGTTCCAGAGTTCCATCTTGTTCCCCTGCCCGACGACGACGACGTTCTTATCGAGCGCGGCGTATTCCCGGAGCATGGGAGGCAGCAGCAGGCGGCCACTCGCATCCAGGTCCAGGTCATGGGCGTAGCCCACCAGGAGCCGCTGGATGCGGCGCGTCTGCGGATTGAAGCTGGACAAGGAATTGAGCTTCTGCTCGATGGGCGCCCAGTCAGGGAAAGGGTAGAGCAGCAGACAGCCCGAAGGGTCGGCGGTGACCACCACCTTGCCGGCCCCTTGCGCAAGGAGAAGATCCCGATAGCGGGCCGGGACCGCCAGGCGCCCCTTGGCATCCATGCTGACCGTGCTGGCTCCGCGAAACATCCGTCCCTCCCCCTGTGGCGCAGGATTCTCCCACGAAAACCCACAAATCACCACTAATCGCCACTATAGAGAAACAAAAATTTCGGGTCAAGCGCAAATCGGACAATTTTTTCCGTCAGGTCAATGACTTAGTCAACAGCAAGCACAGTTGGCAGGGGGGTTTAAAAATAAGCGCTTGCATATCAATTCTTTTAAATAAAATTAGAGAATTGATATAACAAATTGATTTATATGGAGTGGGAAAGCCCGCCGATAAGCCGGGTTCTGTCGTGGACAGCCATTCCTCTAGGCCCGGCATTGCTGCCGGGCTCAAGCCACCTACCCGCAGGCTCAGCGAGCAACGTCACAGCCTGCCTATTTGGTGTTGCTCCGGATGGAGGTTGCCGCGTTTCACGTCCACCCGGTTGCCCGGGCTTACTCGTCTCTGTGGCCCTATTCCTCGCCTCGCGGCGTCCGGCCGTTAGCCGGCATCCTGCTCTGTGGAGCCCGGACTTTCCTCTCCTTCCTCGCGGAAGCAGCGGCTGTCTGGCGAACTCTCCCGCAGCCATTATGCCGCACCCGGGACGGCTCATTTCATCGGGACCAACAACTCCAATTGCGCCAACTGCCGATCATGCAGCCTGGCGAAGGCCAACTGCGCGAGGACGCTGCCCAGCAAGGCCAGCGCCATATCCTTCTGCGTATCCCAAGGATCGCCCTGGGTGGCCAGGAAAGCCACCGCCTCGTCGCCGCTGGCCTCGGCCACCCCCCACTCGATGAGTTCATAGGCCGCGCTGACCGCGAGACAAACGCACACCACCAGGATAAAAAGCCAACCTCCTGGCCGCAAGGGAGTCCTGCGCAGCAGGATTTCGCGCGCCGCGAGGGCAGGGACAAAACCCTGCGCCAGATGACCCACGCGGTCATAATGATTGCGCGCGAGATGCAATTCATCGCGCAGCCAGTTGAAGAGCGGCATCTCCGCATAGGTGTAGTGGCCTCCCACCATGAGGATGGCCATATGTACGGCGATGGCGACATAGAGCAAGGGCGTCAACGGAAAACGCCGGCCGGTCACGATCAGCAAGGGCAGAACCACGAGCACGGGCGACACTTCCAGCCACCAGGTGAAACGGTCCTTGGGCTGCACCGCAGACCATAACAAAATCGCCAGCACGACCGCCAGGAGGACGAGCGGCAGCCGCGTCGCCTTCACACCAGGGTCCACCCCACCTCCTCACCTGCGCGCAGCGGCACAAGAGTGTCGCCCCCGAAAGAGAAGGATTCCGGCACCAGCCAGCTTCGCCGCGCCAGCGTGACGCGGGCTTGGTTGCGCGGCAGGGCATAGAAGTCGGCGCCATGGAAACTGGCAAAGGCCTCCAGCCGATCCAAGGCGCCCGCGCGTTCGAAAGCCTCCGCATAGAGTTCGAGGGCGGCGTGCGCCGTGTAAATGCCGGCGCAACCGCAGGCCGACTCCTTGGCATGGCGGGCATGCGGCGCAGAGTCGGTGCCGAGAAAGAATTTCGCGCTGCCCGAGACCGCGGCGCGCACCAGGGCCTGGCGATGTTCTTCCCGTTTGAGCACGGGCAGGCAATAGTAATGCGGGCGCATGCCGCCGCTGAACATGGCATTGCGGTTGTAGAGGAGATGGTGAGCGGTCAATGTCGCCGCGACGTTGGCGCCGGCGCCCTCCACGAATTCGACACCCTGCCGCGTGGTGAGGTGTTCGAACACCAGTCGCAGGGCAGGAAAGTCGCGCAGCAACGGGATCAGATGGCGGTCGATGAAGACCGCCTCGCGGTCGAACACGTCCACCGCCGGGTCGGTGACTTCGCCATGCACCAGCAGGGGTAACCCCTGCCGCTCCATTTCCGCAAACACGGCACGGCAGTGACGGAGATCGGTGACGCCGGAATCGGAGTTGGTCGTCGCCCCCGCCGGGTAATACTTGACCGCATGCACAAAACCCGAATGCTTCGCGCGCTCGATTTCCCGGGGATCCGTGTTGTCGGTAAGGTAAAGCGTCATCAGGGGCTCGAACTCCGCCCCCGGGGGCAGGGCCGCGCAAATGCGCGCGCGATAGGCACGCGCCTCTTCCACGGTGCGCACCGGCGGCTTCAGGTTGGGCATGACGATGGCGCGCGCGAAACGCCGCGCCGTATGCGGCAGCACCGCGGCCATGGCAGCGCCGTCGCGCAGGTGCAGATGCCAATCGTCCGGACGAACCATGGTCAGGGTGTCGCTCATACTGCAGTCCTCATCTCCAGCGCCAGCTGGTAGGCAGTGTTCTTTTTCTCCCCGGTCAGGCGCGCGGCCGCCTGCGCGGCCTGGCTTACCGGGAGATACTCGAGCAGTACCGCCAGCGTCTTCCGCAGTTCCCCGACATCGTCGACAAGCACCTTTGCGGGGGCCGAAAGAACCAGCACGAATTCCCCTCTCTGGCGGTTGGCATCCTCCCGCAACCAGTGCCGCGCGTCCTGCAGGGGCAGGGTGTCTATGGCCTCGAAGCGCTTGGTCAGTTCGCGCGCCACGGTCAGGACGCGTCCCTCCTCGAAAATGCCCGCCAGATCGTCGACGGTTTCGAGA
>JAJXXS010000058.1 GCA_021780975.1 Pseudomonadota bacterium | reverse complement strand
GGTTGTTGAGCGGGCAGCCCAGGGCGATATCCTCGCCTTTGGTCGTCCTGGCCTTGTGCCGCAGGAGCTCGATCATGGCCGTAAGCGGATGACGTGCGCGGCTCAGCGGTTCATACATCACCTCCGCAAGCCGTGGCCGGACCACTTCTTCGATCACTGCCAACCCCAGGGCCTTCTTGTCCGGGAAGTGATGATAAAGCGCCCCCTTGGTTAGCCCGGTATCGGCCAGAATGTTGGCGAGCGAAGCGGCCTGGAAACCATTGCGATGGATTTCACCAAAGGCCGCGGCAAGCAACTTGTCGCGCGTAAGATCGGCTTGTCTGGGTGATTGCATGCTCATGCCCCCATGATACATACTGGTCGGTATGTGTCAAGGGTGCATGGGTGCCGGCCTCTTGCGCGTCCTGGGCTCCAGTCAGGTTGCTTCGAGGGCGGGAATGGGACTCAACGCAGCTTGTTGCCGAAGAATGTCAGGGTGCGTTGCCACGCGAGTTCGGCGGCGGCCCGGTTATAGCCGATCGGGGGGAAGTTCTTGGTGTCGGCCTCCTCGTTCGCGAACGCGTGCTTGGCATCGTAGCGATGGAATTCGAAGTCCACGTCCGCCGCCTTCAGTTTTTCTTCCAGCACGCTTACGCCGCTGATCGCGAAGAACTGGTCCTGCGTAGACCAGTGGCCGAGCAGTGGTGCCTTAATCTTGCTGGCGTCGACATACTCCAGCGGCGGATAGCCGTACCACACGACGGTGGCGTCGGTCTCTGGCACGAACACCGCCGTCAGTAACGCCAGCGCGCCACCCATGCAGTAGCCGGTGACACCGACTTTCGCGCTGCCAGTAGCCTTGAGGTACTGCACGGCACCACGGATGTCCTGCCCCGCCGCATCGGCGAAGTCCAGATCATTCATCAGGTGCTCGGCTTCGTTCGCCTCCAACGCAAGCTTGCCGCGATAGAGATCGGGTACCAACGCGCGGTAGCCGGCTGCGGCCAGCTTCTCGGCGACGCCCTTGATCTGATCGTTGAGCCCCCACCATTCCTGGATGACGACGATACCCGGCGCGTTGCCGCCCTTGGTCGGCTCGACCAGATAGGCGTTCGAAGTGCGGCCATCCGGCCGTGTGTAGCTGACAATTTTTCCCATGACGCTCTCCATGCGGTCTTGTTGAAAAGCTTTTAGGTTGCTTTGCGCGGTTAGTCGGATTCCATAGGCGACAGGTACTGGTCATCGGTAACCTTCTCCAGCCAGTTGACCGGCGTGCCATCGAGCCATTCTTGTATGGCAATGTGGCTCATGCTCGTCGTGTCGGTGGCGCCGTGCCAATGCTTCCGGCCACAATTGCAGAAAACGACGTCACCCGCCCGGATCTCCTTCTTTGGCCCACCCCAGCACTGCGTCCAGCCACAGCCGGCGGTAACGATCAAATGCTGCCCCAGAGGATGCGTATGCCAGTCGGACCTCGCTCCCGGTTCGAATGTGACGAGGGCAGCCGAAGTGCGCGCCGGTTCGGCTCGGTCAAAGAGCGCGTCGATGCGGACGTTTCCTGTGAAATGCTCTTCGGGCCCCTTAACAGAAGGCCTTGACCCGACTCGGTAGATCTTCATATCCATCTCGGTCTCCAATGGCGCAAGAGACGCTGACAGGCTTGAGCCTGCATCTGCATCAGGCGGCTAGAACCTGAAGGCTGCGCCAGCTTTACGCCCGCGTGCGCCGGTCTTCGTTACAGTGATAGGCGGCTGGAAAAACCTGGGTGCCGCCTCTGGGTGCTGCCTCAATAACATAGCGACAGTAACACCGCACAATAATTCCAATATCGCCCGCGGTCTGACTGTCTGCCAAGCAAGGCAGCTGCGTTGATCGATACCCTGCCACCAAGGCCGCGTCGAAGCAGCCTGGTTACACGCCCTGCCGCGCTTCGCCGCAGATCGCGCGGCGGCGATTCATGACATCCACCCAGACCTTCAGGTTGGGGTAATCGTCAAGACTGATCTCGGCCATGAATTCGATGATGGCGGACCAGGGGAAGATCGCAATATCGGCGATGGAGCATTCGCCGCAGAGATATTCACGCCCCGCCAGCTGGCGGTCGAGGATCGCGCAGAATTGGGCGAGCTTGCGCCGGTAGCGTCCCATGACGGCCTCGTCCGCCGTGTCCGACAACAGGTAGTGGTAAAGCTCGCTCATGGCCGGGCCCATGTTGGCCACTTCGAACATCAGCCACTTCATGACTTCGCCGCGCGCCGCCAGGTCGGCGGGGAGCAGCTTGCCGCTCTTGGTCGCCAGGTAATAGAGAATGGCTCCGGATTCGAAGAGCGTGGCGCCGGTTTCCTGGTCCACGATGGCGGGCACCGTGCCGTTGGGACTGACACGGAGAAGCTCGTCGGCCGCACGCTCGCCGTCCCGCTTGGGGACCGTCTGCACCGTGCACGGCAGCCCGGTTTCTGCCAGCATGATAGCCACCTTGCGGACATTCGGGCTGTCGCTGGGTATGCGATAAAAAATGATCACCATCCATCCTTTCTTGTGGCCTGCCGAACCGCGGGCATGTCCCTCCAGGCATCAACAGGGCAATGAAGCCGAAAACGCCCACGAGATTTTGGCTGGAACTGTGCGCATTGCAAATAGTTGCGGCGCGGGCGTGCCTCAGGCGCCACCACTCTACAGGGCGCGGCGGCTGACCCGATCCAGATAAAGCGCGACCGCAGCGCCGACCAGCCCCAGGCTGGTCACGGCCGCCAGCCAGAAGCCTGCGGCGCCGCGCGGCGGTCCGCATGCGTTCGTCAAGCCCAGCGCCACGCCGCCGCCGAGGCCCAGACCCCACAGGCCGGTGGTGTAGATGAGCATGGGGATCGTCGACTTCTTGTAGCCGCGCAAGGCGTTGACCGCCACGGCCTGCAAGGCATCTGCGAGGTGGTAGCAGCCGACCAGCACGATCAGGTGCGCCGCCACCGCCCGCACCTGGGCGTTGGCCGTGTAGAGGGCGGCGATCCCGCCCGCGCCGAGCCAGAATATCGAACTGACCGCAAGCCCGCACGCCAGCCCCAGGCGTATCCCGCGCCAGCTCATCTGCCGCGCGCGCCGTGGATTCCCCGCCCCGAGCGCCCGTCCGGCCAATATCGCCGTGGCGTTGCCAATGGAGAGCGGCAGGATGAAGGCGAAGGCGGCCAGATTGGCGGCGATCTGGTGGGCGGCCGACATGACCGGGCCCAGGCGCGCGATGAACAGCGCCATGAAGGTGAAGGCGCTCACATCGGCGATGAAGGTGAGCGCGATGGGCACCCCCAGCCGCAGGAAGGCCGCGATGACCTGCCAGTCCGGCAGGCTCAAACGTTGCCGCAGCTTGAGCGTGGCGTATTCGGGGCTGCCCAGGCACCAAGCCCAGGCCGCCACCCCTATCAGCCAGTAATCGACGGCCGTCGCCACCGCGCATCCAGGGCCGCCCAGCGCTGGCAACCCCCAGAGGCCATACATGAACACGGCGTTCAACAGCGGCTTGAGCGCGAGCGCGGCGAGATTGAAGTTCATCGCCAGGCGCGGGCGGCCGATGCCCATGAGCAGGCCGAAAAACGTGCGGAAGGCGAAGACGGCGGGCGCCCCCCACGCCGAGGCGTCGAGGTAGGCGCGCACCTTGCTCTCGACCGCCGGCTGCAGTTCCGCCAGCGCGATGAAGGGGTGCGGGTGGCGCAGCAGGATGACGGCGGCGATGCAGAGCGCCAGCGACACCCACAGGCTCTGCTGCACCTCGCGGCCGATCTCGGCCGGCCGCCCGGCGCCGTGCAGATGGGCGATCAGGGGCGGGAGCGCAAGCAGCACGCCGGTCAGCGACATCAGTATGGTGACCTGGATGGAAGCGCCGATGCCAACCGCGGCCAGATCGACGACCGAGAGCCGCCCCGCCATGACGGTGTCGACCACACCGTTGGCCATCATGGCGATCTGGGCGATGTAGACCGGCCAGGCGAGCCGGATCAGCTCGCCGGTCGGCGACGGCTTCCTCATGCAGGGGCAAGGGTGGTTGAGAACAGCGCGCCGGCAGACTACCACAGGCCGCCCGCCAACACGGGCGGCCGCCCCTACTCGTCGAGCAGGTCGCGGTCCTTGTAATAGGTTTCGTCGCCCGCGGAACCGCCGGGAGTGGCGGCCATCACGTACCAGACCGCCAGGGCCGCGAGGAGGATGAAAACGATTGCGCTCATGGGCTCAGCTCCTTCTGCAAGGGCCGGCTTCCGGCGGCACACGCCACACGGAGCCAGGCTTCTGAGCTTGAACACGCAAGACCCGGGCCCGCCAGCCCGCGGCCGGAAACACCCTGATCAGCAGGGAAATTTTTGCCGCCGCCGGGCGGCCGCCGCCTGCGGTAGGCGGCAGGTTCTCGACAAGGTTTGCCGGAACCCCGGCAGCCGGGCGCCCTAGCTGCCCCGCGGCATCCGGCGCGCGCGCCAGCCGATCAAGCCCAGGCCGGCAAGCAGCAGCAGGGCATCGGACGGCTCCGGCACCGGAGCGGCCAGGGTGTAGCCCAGGCTGGCCATCTCCTGACGGTCAGTGGCACTCACCTTCAGTTCAGTGCCCGCGAGGATTCCGTAATTGAAGGCATCGTTGGACTGGCCAGTCCAGTCGCCCAGATCCCCTGTGCTTGTGCCATTGAAGTAATAGGATTTGGTCGCGCCCCTGTCGGTGGAAAAGTAGGCGTTGGTGCCGCTGGTGTCGAGGGTGCCCTTGGCCGTATAGCGATAAAGGTCGAGCACCGACTCGTGGCCGGGCAGGGCGCTGTAGCGCCCCATCACTTCGGAGATTTCATGTTCGGCCACACCGATGAAGTCGTATGTCCCCGCTTGCACGCCCTGGGTCGGGTCGAAGGTCCAGTTGGCCGTGCTGTCGAACCCTACCGAACCATCGAGGGCGGAGCGATACGCGCGCGGAAGCAAGCCGAGAACCCTGGCATTGGCGAAGCTCAGATAGATCGAGCCGCCGTTGGTGGGGTCGCTGAGAGGCAGTGCCGTTGAGGGAAGAACACCCTGGAGGGTGGAGAAATTCGTGGTGGTCTGGCTGAAGGAACTTTCCCCCAACGCACCGCTGGCAATCTGGGTCGAACCCACATAGCCCCAACCCACGTTGAGGTTGATGGTGACGTTGTTGGTAAAAGTGTTCTGATAGAAGGTGATCGCATCATTGAAGGCCTGCTCGATGCTCGTGGCGTTCGATGCGTTGGTAACGCTGGAGCCGTAGCTGACGTTGAACGTCAAGGCATA
>JAJXXS010000271.1 GCA_021780975.1 Pseudomonadota bacterium | reverse complement strand
CGCGCGCAGATAACTGCGCCAACCCTCGGCAAGGAAAAAGCACCATTGTGTGTAGCGCCCGTCCTCGACAGCCACTTGCGCCGGCAAGGCCTGCGACCAGGTGGCGAACTCGTCCGGCTTGCCCCAGCCTTCGATAAGCGAATTCAGATTATCTCCGGGGCTGCGCTTCACATAGATGAACATTGCGTCGGGAAACAGCGCCTGGAGATAGGGAACACACAGGCCGTTCTGGTTGTTTTTGTCCACCCAACGATGCTGTCCTGTATGCGCATAGAAATAGCTGGCGACGTAATCGCGATCCGTGGCGCTGGCGTCCGCAGCAGCCAGGGCGTGGGTTTCCCAGTCTTTTCTTTCAAGCGGATGCAAGTCGACCCAGAAATCGTGCGTTTCGCGCTGCAAGCTGCCGATTTCACGTGACTGCGACAGGGTCTTGTATACCAGCGTGGTGCCAGCCCGCGAGCAGCCCACCACAATGATGGGGCGCACCGCGCGTGGCCGCTTCAGGGCCCAATAAGCGCTGCGCGCGCGGCGCTGCACCCCCTTGTAGTGATGGCGCAAGGTCTTGCCGACCTTGCCGAAAAATTTCCTCAAACACTTCCCCGCAAAATTTTTGCCTTCCGGCCAGCAAGCAAATTAACGGCCAGACCCGGCTCAACCGGCAAGCAAATATAAGCCCATTCCCGCCCCGCCGAAGTATTACCAAGGAAATATGATCGTGCAGGCCTTGATCAGCGACCGGCCTTTTCTCTTCCTGGACACACTCAATGGCCCGGATTTGGCCAGCAAGTCACCACTTTTTTCGCTGAACCAATAAAATCGGCCCGAACCTTACTAAATCAACGACACAATGACCCCGCAAGGCATCTATGGGTGGCTAGGGCAAGTCTCTGACGAACAAGCTGTATTGGCTGCCATGACAAGAGGGCTTGCGCCCGAAAGCCAGGCCAGCGGGCCGGGCTGGGCTGTGGCGGCGCGCCACCCCCTGCAGAGCTATGCCTGTCATCAGGACGCCCATGGCATAGCCGCCCTGTACGGCCGCCCGCGCCTGCCGGTCGGGGCAGACGAGGCGGCGCGCTGGCTGCTCGCTGGTTTCCGCGCCAAAGGCGCCGCCATTCTCAGGGATATTGGCGGCACCTTCAGCGCCGCCATCCTGGAACCCACGCAGCGGCGCGCGCTTCTTGCCATAGACCGCATGGGGGTGGAGCGACTCTGCTACGGCCCCACCGGAGACGGCATGGCGTTCGGCGCCGATCTGCAGAGCGTCGTCCGCCACCCGGCTGTGCACGCCGAAATCGACCCCCGGGCGCTGTTCGACTATTTCTACTTTCGTACCGTGCCTGCGCCGCGCACCATCTATCGCGGCGTGGAAAAGCTCCTCCCCGGTCAATATCTGCTGTGGGAAAACGGACAGATGCGACGGGATTTCTATTGGGCGCTGGATTACGGCGTGAACACCGAGCGCAATTTTGCCTCCTACAAAGCCGAATTCCGTGCGCTTCTGGACCAGGCCGTCGAACGCGCGACGGGAGCGGACGATGCCGGAGCGTTCCTCTCCGGCGGGACCGATTCCTCGACGGTCGTCGGCATCATGAGCCAGCACGGGGCGCGTCCGGTAGATACCTTTTCGATCGGCTTCGCGGCTGATGGCTTTGACGAAATGCACTACGCGCGCATTGCCGCGACACGCTTCAGGAGCCGCCCCCACGAATACTATCTTCAGCCCCAGGACATCGTCGAGGCATTGCCTATTTTGGCGCAGAATTACGACGAGCCATTCGCCAACGAATCTGCCGTGCCAACCCTGTTCTGCGCGCGACTGGCCAAAGCCGCCGGACACGGAGTGCTGCTGGCAGGAGATGGCGGCGACGAAATCTTCGGCGGCAATGCCCGCTATGCAAAACAAAAGATATTTCAGGCCTACGGCTGCCTTCCCGACTGGTTGCGCACGCATCTCCTGGAGCCACCCACGCGCCTGCCCGGACTGTCGGAGCGCTTTCCGCTGCGCAAGCTGAAAAGCTACGTGGAGCAGGCCAACATCCCCTTGCCTGACCGCATGGAGAGTTACAACTTCCTGCACAAGAGCGGCGCCGCACAAATCTTCACTGCGGAATTCCTTGCGCAGATCGACGAACAGGCTCCGCTGGCGGCTCTCAGGGAGGTCTACCAGCGCACCCGTTCGGAAAATGCGGTCAACCGCATGATGCATCTGGACCTCAAGTTCACCCTGGCGGACAACGATCTGCGCAAAGTTGGCGCCATGACCGAAGCAGCCGGCGTTGCCGTGCGCTACCCCTTGCTGGACGATGATCTGGTCGCTTTTTCCGGCCGCCTGCCGCCGCCCTACAAGGTCAGGGGCCTCAAGCTGCGCTGGTTCTTCAAAAAAGCCCTGGAGGACGTGCTGCCGCGCGAAATCATCCGCAAGCGCAAACATGGCTTTGGCCTGCCCTTTGGCGTGTGGGCCTTGCAGCATGCACCCCTGCACGAAATGGTCGCATCCAGCCTTGCACGGCTGGCCGAGCGCGGCTGGATCAAGACGGCCTACCTGGCGGAACTCCAGCGCCAGCACGCCGAAGTGCACCCCACCTACTATGGCAGCATGGTGTGGGCGCTGGTGATGCTGGAGCAATGGCTCGCGGCCCATCCTTGACCTGCGGCCTCCGCCGCGCCCAAAATCCAGCGCAACCGCCCCCGAAAAAAGCGAATTCTTGCAAGGAGAGGAAGGTGAAACGTCTTTGTACGGACTGCGGCACGGCCAACGACGGCACGGCATTATTCTGCCGCAACTGCGGCACGGCTCTCGCCCCGGCGCAAGCCGAACCACAGACTGTGTTGCCTTTTCAAATGCCCAACCCGCCTGCCCTCGGTGCCTCGCGGCAGAAAACCTTCACGCGTGCTCTCCTGGGAGGCGCCGCGGTGGCTCTGGCTGGAGGCATAGGGCTCTGGTGGGCGGCCAGCAGACCCGCGACGACGACGCAACACATCACCATGCCAGCGGCTGCGCCTGCTCCCGTGCCCGCGGTGATCACGCCACCGCCCCTGGTAAAACCGGTGTTGCTGCCGGCGGCAGATCCCGCTGCCGCCACGCGGCAACCCACAAGCGCAGAGCAAGCCAAGCACAGGCCCCGGAACGAGCCCAGCCACCGACCGCATGCGGCTGCGCGTACACCCAAGCCTGCGCCCCCTCCCGCCGTGGCCGCGCAGATTGCCGCGCCTCCCGTGGCGACCACACCGGCAGTGCCGGCACCATCGCAGCAAAGCAACCTGGCTGACCAGGTCGCGCAATGCAAGGCGCGCTATGCAGGCATCACCCACATCATTTCGCGGCAACGCTGTCTGTGGCAGTACTGCGACGGGCACTGGGGGCAGGCCGGCTGCCCTCCCAAATATGGGCAGGACAGCGATCCCAATTGAATTCGAATTTCAGATTCTCAAGCAGAAGCCCGTGCCTGACATCTTCCGCCCCCACGCGAACGGCAAGCCTGTTTTGACGTCAGCCCGGCCTGGAAAGTCAGGGTTTGACCAGCAGCCGCAGTGCCTGGCGCAGAGCGTCTGATACGGACAAGCCCGCCGGCAGCTGCTTGAGGACAGCATCGGCCTCGCGGGACTGGTACCCAAGCGCGAGCAGGGCGTCGCGCACGTCATCACCCGCCCCGGCAGCGACGACGCTGGCCGCTGGAACGGCGACGAAATCCAAGCGGCCCTTCAACTCCAGCAACAGGCGTTCGGCGGTTTTCTTGCCTATGCCTGGGATCTTGACGAGCCGCCCAGCCTCCTGCGTAGCGACTGCAGCTGCCAGATCGTCCGGATTGAGGCCGGACAGCACGGCAAGGGCGGTCTTGGCGCCTATCCCGGACACCTTGAGCAGTTCCCGAAAGCAGCGCCGTTCGGCATCAGTGGCGAAGCCATAGAGCAGATGCGCGTCCTCGCGCACAGCCAGATGGGTATGGAGGCTCACCTTCTCGCCAGTGGCGGGGAGATGGAAGAAAGTGCTCATGGGCACATCGATTTCATAACCGACCCCGGCCACCTCCACCAGTATCTGGGGCGGGCGCTTTTCAAGGAGGGTGCCCGTGATGCGCCCGATCACAGCAATCTTCCGGCGCGTACGCGATGCCCAGCCGTTGGTATGCTCCCCAGGCCAAGCCCCCCATGGGCGTGACAGATCGCGCACGCCAAGGCATCAGAAGCATCTGTTCCGGGGGCGACAGGCAGGCTCAGCAGGCGCTTGACCATCTCCTGCACCTGTTCCTTCGCAGCCTTGCCACGCCCCACGACGGCCTGCTTGATCTGCAGGGCGGTGTATTCCGCCACCGGCAGCCGATGCGCCACCAACGCACTGATGGCCGCGCCACGCGCCTGGCCTAGCAGCAAAGTGGACTGTGGATTGACGTTGACGAAGACCTTTTCCACCGCCGCGCAATCGGGCCGGTGTTCCTGCAGCAATTCCCCAAGACTGGAAAAAATGACCCCCAGCCGTTCCGGCAATTCACCTTCGCCTGACTTGATGACCCCGCTGGTCACGTAACCAAGGCGGTTGCCCTGCTTTTCCACCAGGCCGAAACCGGTAATCCGCAACCCCGGATCGATCCCCAGTATGCGCAAGCCGCCTACTCCGGAAGCACCGCGTTGCTGTACACGTTCTGGACGTCGTCCAGGCTTTCCAGGGCGTCGAGGATTTTCTGCATCTTCACCACATCGTCGCCGGCCAGTCCGATTTCGTTCTCCGGCTTCATGGTGATCTCGGCGAATTCCGGTTTGAGTCCGGCCTTGGTCAGGGCATCCACCACAGCGGCGAACTCCTCGTTGGCAGGCGCAGTGATGACCTCGATGGAATCATCCTCATTGTGGAGCACATCTTCCGCACCAGCGTCGAGTGCGACTTCCATGATTTTGTCCTCGTCAGCGCCCGGGGCCAGGATGATCTGGCCGCAATGCTTGAACTGGAACGCCACCGAACCGTCGGTGCCCAGATTGCCGCCGTATTTGCTGAAGGCGTGGCGCACGTCCGCTACGGTGCGTGTCTTGTTGTCGGTGAGGCAATCCACCATGACCGCCGCGCCACCGATGCCGTAGCCCTCATAGCGCACTTCCTCGTAGCTCACACCCTCCAACTCCCCGGTGCCCCGTTTGATGGCACGCTCGATGTTGTCGGCTGGCATGTTGTCCGCCTTGGCCTTGTCGATGGCCAGCCTGAGCCTGGGGTTGAAATTGGGATCCCCGCCGCCATGCTTGGCGGCGACGGTGA
>JAJXXS010000227.1 GCA_021780975.1 Pseudomonadota bacterium | reverse complement strand
CCCTCACTCGTGGCTGGTCTGCTCCAGGGCGTTCTTGCGGATTTGCACCTTTTCTTCCGCCTTCACGAGCGCAGTGGCGGCATCCATGTCCGCCCGCACATAGCTTTGTTTGAGGCCGGCAGCCACGGCGGACCGCAGTTCCGGGGAAATTTCCGCCGGCGTGACGACGCGGGTCAAGCGCACGATGCGCCAGCTGCCATCTGGCAGCACGTAAGAGGTGTAGCCCGGCAACACATCCGCCGGCATGCGGAACACCTGGGACACGGCCGTCGGGTCAGCGAGCTGCTGCGCCGCCTGCTGGCGGTCGAGTACCTTGAAGGGCGACCATTTCAGCTTGGCGGGCTCCACGCCGCCGCGCAGTTGCGCGAGGAGAGCTTCCCCCTGCTGTTTGGCCAGCTGCGCCTCTTTCTGCTCCTGCAGCTTCTGGGTGATGGCCGCCTGGACAGCGCCCAGGGGCTGCAGCTGGGCGGCGCGATAATCCACCACGCGTGCCGCGACCAGCGTGTGGTTGCCGACATCGACGGCTTCCGTGTTCTGCCGACTCTTGATGCTGCCGGCAGCAAAGATGTCGTCCAGCAGCTTGGCGTTGTTGAGCGGGGCCGGCGCGTCGGCGCGCGTGACCCAGTCCGTGGTCTGCACGCTGAGGCCATAATGCTTGGCCACTGGCGCCAGATCCTTGCCCTCTTCATACACCTTGTCGCTGAAATCGTCCGCCTCGCGATCGAAGCGGGCCTGCGCATCGCGCTGCCGTACGCTGGCGGCGATGACATCCCTGACCTGGGCGAGAGGGATGGTTTGCGCGGGCCTGATGGCATCAAGACGGATGATGTGATAGCCGAACTGGCTCTTCACCGGGCCGACGATCTCCCCTGTTTTCTGCATGGCGAACACCGCATCGGCGAACGGCTTCACCATCGCGTCGCGGGCGAAGTAGCCAAGGCTGCCGCCGTTCGCGGCGGAGCCGGGATCCTGCGAATAGCGCTTGGCCAGGGCAGCAAAATCGGCGGGCGTCTTGCGCACCTGAGCGAGTATCTGCTCGGCCTTGGCCTTGGCAGCGGCCCATTCCTGCGGGTCATTGCCGCTGACGGCAATCAGTATGTGGCTGGCCTCCCTTTCCTCGGGCTGGGTGTACTGCGCCTGGTGATCCTGATAGTACTGCTGGATTTCCGCATCGCTCGGCTGGATGCCCTGCGCCAACGCTGCCGGGGAAAGCACCAGGTAGTGCAGCTTCACCGCGGCCGGCAGGGTGTATTCCTGTGGATGGGCCTGGTAATAGGCGGCAACCTCGGCCGCGCTCGGGGCGGCCTGCTTGGCGAAATCAGAGGCTTTCACATCCGCCCAGGAAATCTCCCGCTGCTGCGCGAGCAAGGCCGCCATGCGATCCACCAAGACGGGCGGCACCCACGCGCCAGCAACGATGGGGCTCTGCCATGTCTCGACCAGGATGTCCCGCCGGAGCTGGTTTTCAAAACGCGTCGGGGTGAGACTGCGCGCGGCGAGCAGCTGCTCATAAAGCTTGCGCGAAAACTTGCCGTTCTCCTGAAAAGCCGGCACCTGGGCGATGATCGCAGCCACCTGCGCGTCCGGCGCCACCAGGCCGGCCTGTTGCGCGGCCTGGATGAGCGCGTCGCGTTCCAGCATCGAGTCCAGCACCTGCTGGCGGAATTTCAATGTCTGGGTTTGCGCCGCATCAAAGCTAGGCCCCTGCGACTGGCGCTGCTGCTCTATTTCATCCTGCAGGACGTCGGCGAACTGCTGGCGGCTGATTTTCGCATCGCCCACCTTGGCGATCCAATCGTCGCCGCTGCCGCCAGAGAAATAGGATTCGATGCCCCACAGGGCGAAGGGCACAACTATCAGGATCAGGATGATCTTCGCGATCCAACCCTGCGCCCGCTCACGAATGGCTTCAAGCACGCCACTCTCCCTCGATGCCAAAGGGCGCATTGTCGCCTAAAGCGGAGCCGGGTGAAATACCGCGCGCCACTGCACAACGTCGCAAGGAAAAAATTAAGGGGCCAGTTGGGAGCCCCGATGGTCTGCATGCTCGCAAGACGGGAGCGCGGACGGGGCGCGAACTCGCGACCGCCGCGGAGACGGGCCGGTGTTCCAACCGGCTGAACTACCACTGCAGATGACCCAAACACATGCTGGTGGGTGCTGACGGGTTCGAACCGCCGACATTCGCCTTGTAAGGGCGACGCTCTACCAACTGAGCTAAGCACCCTGTCCGTATCGCAAAAGCTCGGACCGGGATCAGTTGGCCGAGATCAGTTGACTGCGTCCTTGAGCCCTTTTCCGGCGCGGAACTTGGGAACCTTGGCGGCCTTGATCTTGATGGTGCCGCCGGTGCGTGGGTTGCGGCCGGTGCGGGCAGCGCGCTTGCCGACGTAGAAGGTGCCAAAACCTACCAGGGTGACCATATCGCCTTTCTTGAGCGCCTTCTTCACCGTATCCACGGTGGCGTCGAGCGCGCGGCCCGCGGCAGCCTTGGAGATGTCAGCAGCATCGGCGATGGCGTCGATGAGTTCAGATTTGTTCACGTGTTGTCCCCTTTCGGAAGGTGGCACAGGAAAACCCTGTGCCCGGCTTTATAGCAACCCGGAAAACGCCGTGTCAAGCGACTTTCGGCCGCTTCCTTGAACTTAAGGAGCGGCGCTTCCGGGACTGCCCTCAATGCATGGCCGAAGGCGTATCGGCAGCCGCTTCGACCGCCGCGCCACCCTGGGCAGGCACTGCTTCTTCACCTTCCGACAAGGGCTCGGGCACTCGCTCAAGGGCCAGCGCAAGCACCTCATCTATCCATTTCACGGGATGAATGTCCAGCCGATTTTTGATGTTGTCCGGAATCTCCGCGAGATCCTTCACGTTTTCTTCCGGGATGAGCACTGTCTTGATGCCCCCGCGATGCGCCGCCAGCAATTTCTCCTTCAGCCCGCCGATGGGCAGAACCTCGCCCCTCAGGGTGATCTCGCCCGTCATGGCGACATCGCAACGCACCGGGATGCCGCTGAACACGGAAACCATCGCCGTCGTAATGGCGATGCCCGCAGAAGGACCATCCTTGGGCGTGGCGCCTTCCGGCATGTGAATGTGCATGTCGTTCTTCTCGAAGGCCTCGCCCTTGATGCCGAGTTTTTTGGCCCGGCTTCTCATGACCGTGCGGGCCGCTTCGATGGATTCCTTCATGACATCGCCCAGTTGCCCGGTGCGGGTAATGTGCCCCTTGCCAGGCATGACGGTGGCTTCGATGGTGAGCAGCTCGCCGCCCACCTCGGTCCACGCGAGGCCGGTGACCTGGCCGATCTGGTTGTGCTTCTCGGCGATGCCGTAGGTGAATCGGCGCACGCCCAGGTATTTGTCGAGGTTCTTGCTCGTGACAGTGAGCTTGCCCTTGTGCTTTTTCAGCAGCAGGGACTTCACCGCCTTGCGGCAAACCTTGGAGATTTCCCGCTCCAGGGAACGCACCCCGGCTTCGCGCGTGTAGTAGCGGACGACATCGCGCAAGGCCGACTCGGCGATGTGGAACTCCTCAACCTTGAGGCCGTTCGCCTTCATCTGCTTGGGCACTAGGTAGCGCTCGGCGATGTTGATCTTTTCGTCTTCCGTGTAGCCGGACAGGCGTATCACCTCCATGCGGTCAAGCAGGGGCGCCGGCAGGTTCATGGTGTTGGCGGTCGCCACGAACATGACGTCGGAAAGGTCATACTCGACCTCGATATAGTGATCCTGGAACGTGTGATTCTGCTCGGGGTCCAGCACCTCCAGCAGGGCGGACGACGGGTCGCCGCGGAAATCCATGCCCATCTTGTCGACTTCGTCGAGCAGGAACAGCGGATTGCGCACCCCTATCTTGGTGAGGCTTTGCAGTATCTTGCCCGGCATGGAGCCGATGTAGGTGCGCCGATGGCCGCGGATTTCGGCCTCGTCGCGCACGCCGCCCAGGGCCATGCGCACGAACTTCCGGTTGGTCGCACGGGCGATGGACTGTCCGAGGGAGGTCTTGCCCACCCCAGGCGGGCCCACCAGGCAAAGAATCGGCGCCTTGACCTTTTCCACGCGCTGCTGCACGGCCAGATATTCGAGGATGCGTTCCTTCACCTTTTCCAGGCCGTAATGGTCCTCGTCGAGAACTTTCTCGGCCTTGACCAGATCCTTGCTGATCTTGGTTTTTTTCTTCCACGGCAAACCCACCATGGCCTCGATGTAGCTTCTCACCACGGTGGCTTCGGCCGACATGGGGGACATCATGCGCAGCTTCTTGAGTTCGCCGAGCGCCTTGGCTTCGGCCTCCTTGGACATATGGGCGCCCTTGACGCGCTTCTCCAGTTCTTCCAGCTCGGCCCCCTCCTCCATGTCGCCGAGTTCCTTCTGGATGGCCTTGACCTGTTCGTTGAGGTAGTACTCGCGCTGGCTTTTCTCCATCTGCCGCTTGACGCGGCCGCGGATGCGCTTCTCCACCTGGAGAATGTCGATTTCGCCTTCGATCTGGCTCAACAAGTGCTCCAGGCGCTTGGCCACATCGACCATGTCGAGGATTTCCTGCTTCTGCTCCAGCTTGAGCGGCAGATGCGCAACGATGGTGTCCGCCAGCCGGCCACCCTCGTCTATGCCGGACAGGGAGGTGAGAATCTCCGGCGGTATCTTCTTGTTGAGCTTGACGTACTGATCGAACTGCGCCATCAGCGCGCGGCGCAGGGCCTCGACTTCGGTGCTGTCCTTTTCTTCCTGGGGAATCAGCTGCGCCTGACCGGTGAAGTAGTTCTCTTCTTCAGCCACGTCGAGCATATGGGCACGCTGGTTGCCTTCCACCAGCACCTTTACCGTGCCGTCCGGCAGCTTGAGCATCTGCAGCACGGTCGCCATGCACCCCGTGGCGTAGAGATCCGTCGGGGTGGGATCGTCCTGGGCGGCGGATTTCTGCGCCACCAGCAGAATGTGCTTGGAGGCCTCCATGGCAGCCTCCAGCGCCTTGATGGATTTGGGCCGCCCCACGAACAGGGGAATGACCATGTGGGGGAAGACCACCACATCGCGCAGGGGCAGCAGGGGTAGCTGAACGGTTTCGCCGGGCTGGGAGGAGGTCATGATGGATTCCTAAGGTTGCGAGGCCCCATCGAAGAAAGGGCACTCAAGCTAAATTGGGCCGGCCGGGCGGATTGCAAGGGGGAACGCCCCCCCCTGTCTCAACTCGCCGCGCTGGCCTGATCGGAATAGATGACGAGGGGCTGGCCGCCTTCGTTGATCACTCCTTCGTCGACGACGACCTTGGTGACGTTCTTGAGGGAAGGCAGATCGAACATGGTGTCCAGCAGGGAAT
>JAJXXS010000230.1 GCA_021780975.1 Pseudomonadota bacterium | reverse complement strand
CGCCTGCACCGCATGATATTCACTCACAGGGAGTCACTAGCAATGGACAAGCAAGCGTTTCTCAAGGCCGGCCATCTGCCCACGCTGATCGCGGCGTTTCTCTACTTCGACCTGGCTTTCATGGTGTGGGTGATGCTCGGGCCGCTGGGCGTGCAGATCGCCCAGGAGCTGCATCTCGATGCCGCTCAGAAGGGCCTGATGGTGGCGGTTCCGGTACTGTCGGGCGCGCTGCTGCGCATCGTCATGGGCCTGCTGGTCGATCATCTCAAGCCCAAGGCCGCCGGCATACTCGGCCAGCTCGTGGTCATGGGCGGGCTGGCCTGGGCCTGGCTAGGCGGTGTGCACAGCTATGAGCGGGTGCTGCTGCTGGGCGTGCTGCTGGGCATGGCCGGGGCGTCCTTCGCGGTGGCGCTGCCGCTGGCCTCGCGCTGGTATCCGCCCGAGCATCAGGGCAAGGCCTTGGGCATCGCCGGCGCCGGCAATTCCGGCACGGTGCTGGCGGCCCTGTTCGCGCCTGCCCTGGGCCTGGCCTACGGCTGGAACAACGTATTCGGCCTGGCGCTGATCCCTCTCTCCCTGGTGTTCGTGTTCTATCTTGCAGCCGCCAAGGACGCGCCAGAATGCCCTGCGGCGAAGAAGCTCGGCGAGTATTTCAAGGTGCTCCAGGATCGCGACGCCTGGTGGTTCATGTTCTTCTACAGCGTCACCTTCGGCGGCTTCGTCGGCCTGGCCGCCAGTCTTACCATCTACTTCAACACCCAGTACGGGCTGGACGCCAAAACCTCGGGCTATCTCACCGCTGCCTGCGTGTTCGCTGGCTCGCTGGTGCGGCCGTTGGGCGGCGCGGTGGCGGATCGCATCGGCGGCATCAAGAGCCTCTCTATCATTTACCTCATTGCCGCGGTCGCCCTTGCGCTCGTCAGCGTCGGGTTGCCGGCGGCCTGGATGGCGGCGGCCGTGTTTGTGATGGCCATGCTGAGCCTGGGCATGGGCAATGGCGCCGTGTTCCAGCTGGTACCCCAGCGCTTCCGCAAGGAGATCGGCGTGATGACCGGCCTGGTGGGCATGGCAGGTGGCCTGGGCGGCTTCTACCTCGCGTCCAGCCTGGGCTTTTCCAGGCAGTACACCGGCAGCTATGAAGCGGGACTGCTCATCTTCGCCGGACTCGCGCTCGTCGCCGCGGCGGGCCTGACCGCCGTGAAGGGCCGTTGGCGTACCACCTGGGGTGCGGCCCATCTGTCGGCCGCGCGCATCTGAGCTTGATTGGGCAGTTCGCATGAGCCTGGCGTCTTGCGCCCCGTCGAGGGGCGCCTTTTTCGCGGGGGGCTGACATGCCCCTGGCGGTTGCGCTGGGCAGTGCCAGCCACCAAGGGCCGCGCGCGCGCAACGAGGATTTCCTGCTCGCTGTAACCCCGGAGGGCGACGCACTAGGGAACAAGGGCGCGCTTTTCGCCGTCGCCGACGGCGTGTCCGGCAATGCCGGTGGGCGCGAGGCGGCGGAAGCGCTCCTGCGCACGCTGGGTGAGGACTACTACACCACGCCCGACACCTGGAGCACCGCGCACGCGCTGGACACGGTGATCCAGGCCGCCAACCGCTGGATCCTGGCGCAGGCCGCGGCGCGCCCGGAGCTGGCAGGCATGTCCAGCACCCTGTCGGCGCTGGTGCTGCGTGGCCGCCGCTACTTTGTGGCCCATGTCGGCGACAGCCGCATCTACCGCCTGCGCGGGGGCAGCTGCGAGCAGCTCACCAGCGATCACGTGTGGGAGCGGCCCGACATGCGCCATGTGCTGAAGCGCGCCGTCGGCCTGGACCGCCTGCTCGACGTTGATTACGCGGAGGGCGAGTTCGCAGCGGACGATGTCTTTGTGCTGGTGAGCGACGGCGTATGGGGGCCCTTGCAGACGCTGGGCCTGCACGAATTGCTGCTGCTGCACCCCGAGCCGCGCTATGCGGCCGCGGCCCTGGTGCGCGAAGCACTGGCGCGGCGCGGCACCGACAACGCCACGGCCCTGGTGGTGCGGGTCGAGACCCCGGGCGAGGAAAGCCTGCGCGACAGCCTCGCGCTGGATCTGCAGCTCGCCGCGCCGCCACGCCTGAAGCCGGGCACGGCCTGGGACGGACTGGAGGTGCTGGAGGTTCTGCACGAATCGCGCGAGACCCTGCTCTACAAGGTGCGCGAACCGACTGGCGGGCAGCTGCGCGTGATGAAGACGCTCAATCCGCTGGCGGACGAGGAGGCGGCGCGCGGGGCCCTCGCGCAAGAGGCGTGGCTGGTGAAGCGCGTGCAGTCGCATTATTTTCCCCAGGCGATAGCGCCGGCGCGGGTGCCCAGCGGCCTGTATTACCTGATGACCTGGCACGCGGGCGCGACCCTGCAGCAGCATCTGGAGAGCGGCCGGCGCTACGTCGCCACCGAGGTGGCGCAGCTGGGCATCCGCCTGCTCAAGGGCCTCGGCGCGCTGCACCGCCTGAACATCGTGCACCGCGACATCAAGCCCGCCAATCTGCACTGGGGGCTGGACGAGCGCCTGCGCATCCTCGATTTCGGGGTGGCGCTCTGCCCCGGCATGCTCGAGCGCGCTGCCGGCAATGCCGGCACGCCCAGCTACCTGGCGCCTGAACTGTATGACGGCGCGACGGCTTCGCCCGCCAGCGATCTCTACGCCGCCGGCGTGACCCTCTACCACCTGTACACGCGCAAGTATCCCTACGGCGAGATCGAGCCTTTCCAGCATCCGCGCTTCGGCGAGCCGGTGCCGCCCAGCCGCCACCGACCCGACTGCCCGGGCTGGCTGGAGAACCTGCTGCTCAAGGCACTGGCGCGCGAGCCTGGTGGGCGCTTCGAGACGGCGGAGGAGTTTCGCCTCGCGCTGGAGCGCGGCGAGGTACACCCGCTGGACGCGCCGCGCCCCCTGCCGCTGCTGCGGCGTTATGGCGCCTGGCCCCTGGTGGCGCTGCTGTCCCTGATCCTGAACCTGGTTCTGCTGCTCCTGCTGTCGCGTTGAATGGCCGCTCAGGCCATGGCTTGGCGGCTCGCTTCCTGCATGGCACCCGCCAGCGCGCCGTAGGCCGCGGCCCAGGCCTCGCGCACGGCAGGCGTGAAATAGGCGCCCAGTCCCTCCGCCAGGGTCCACAGCAGCGCTTCCCCGACCTGGGCGTAGTGGGCGTCCTGCACGCCGTAACCGGCGTGGCGGCGGCCCATTTCCTGCACTGCAGGCAGGATGGTGTCCAGCCTGTCCAGGCCGGACACCGCCACATTGATCATGGCCATGAGCTTTTTGCCCTGCTCGGCCATGTCGCCGCGGAACAAAGGTCTGGTCTCCGGCGCCAGTTCGAACAGGCGCCCGTAGAACAGGCCGGCTGCGGCGTTCTGTATGGGCAGCACCTTTTGCCAGGTGGTTTGGACGAGGGCGATCTGGTCGGGGCTCATGGAATTTCTCCGGGTGGATTCAGGCGTGCACGGGAAAGCTGTTGGCGTAGGCGCGGGGGTTGCTGCCGTCCCAGAGTACGCCGTCGATGAGTGTGGAGCTGCGCATCTCGCTCGCCGGCAGTGCAACCTGCAGCTGTGTGGCAGCTTCTCGATAGAGCTCTGTCTGGTTCACTTCCTGCGCGATGGCAAGATAATCAGGGTCTTCCTTGAGCAGCCCCCAGCGCCGGTGTTGGGTGAGGAACCACATGGCGTCGGAGAGATAGGGAAAAGTCACCGCGCCATCGCCGTAGAATTTCATGAAATTCCGGTCGGGTCGCGACAGTCCCAGACCGTTGTCGTATTGCCCCAGCATGCGGCTCTCTATGGAGCCGACGTCCGCATTGACGTAGCTTTTCCGGGCGATGGTCTGCGCTACCTCCGAACGGTGACTCATGGTGTCTATGTATCTTGAGGCTTCGAGTATGGCCATGATCATGGCGCGTGCCGTGTTGGGGTAGCGTTCGACGAACTCGCGCGTGGCGCCTAGGACTTTTTCCGGGTGGTCGGGCCAGATCTCCTGGCTGGTCGCGACGGTGAAGCCTATGCCTTCTTCTATGGCGCGGGCGTTCCAGGGGTCGCCCACACAGTAGCCGTGCATGTCGCCGGAACGCAGGCTGGCGACCATCTGCGGTGGTGGCACGGTGATGATTTTGGTGTCTTTGAACGGATGGACCCCATGGCTGGCAAGCCAGTAATAAAGCCACATGGCATGGGTTCCGGTGGGGAAGGTCTGGGCAAATGTGTATGGCGCCGCTTCGCTGTGCACGAGGCGGGCGAGGCTGGCGCCGTCAGTGGCGCCTCTGACCTTGAAATGATTGGAGAGTGTGATGCCCTGGCCGTTGTTGCTGAGCGTCATCAGCACGGCCATGTCCTTCCGCGGGCTGCCGATGCCCATGTGCACGCCGTAGACGAGACCGTACAGCGCATGCGAGGCATCCAGGTCACCGCTCATCAGCTTGTCGCGCACGCCAGCCCAGGAGGATTCTCGCGCCGGGGTAATGCTGATGCCGTATTTCTTGTCGAAATTCTTGACGCCTGCGATCACCACGGAGGCGCAGTCGGTAAGGGGCATGAAACCGATCTTCACCGCGGGTTTTTCCGGTCGGTCCGACCCTCCTGCCCAGGCCGCGCTCTTTACTTCCGGCGCCACCATGCCCATGAGCGTCGCCGCGGCAGACAGGCCGCCGGTCCTTTGCATGAAACGTCTCCTATGGCGATTGATGCGTGCTCCCTCTGCGCGGTGCTTCACTTTGCGTCCCCAAAAAAGAAGGCGCCCGGGAGCGAACCCCCAGACGCCCGTCGACAATTACAGAAGAGCCCTCGATGACAGCGCACCAGGGCGCCGTCAACTACACAAAAGCAACGTCCGTGCCATTTTCTGGCAGGGAAAAAATGGCGCTCTCGCGCGCGCACGCACACGCGCCGTGCACCAACGTCAGGCAGCCAAGGGCGGCTCGCACTATGTCGGGGCATTGCTCTGGGAAGGAGGCTGCGCTGCGTGCAAGCCTGCTCTGCGAGCCGGCCCCACACACGCCTGTCCTCCGCGGCAGGGGCCTGGGCGGGAGTCGGGCAGATCCATGGCTCGCCTGTCACCCCAGAAAATCCAGGCGCCTGGCTTTGGCGATCAACTCCGCCACCTGGGCAATTTTCTTCTGCTGCTTCATGGCGTGACGCCGCATCCGGTGGTAGGCCTCCGGTTCGGAAATCCCCAGTTCACGCATGAGGCGGCTTTTGGCCTGATCGATCAGCTTGCTTTCCGCCAGTTCGCGCCGCACGCCGGCGAGATTCTCGTGCAGCGCCTGGTAGGCCTGGAACTGCGCGATGGCGACCTCCAGCACTGCACGTATGCGGCCGGGGTC
>JAJXXS010000199.1 GCA_021780975.1 Pseudomonadota bacterium | reverse complement strand
CTACGTGCTCTACCGCGAGAAGCGCGCCCAGGAGCGCGCCGCGCAGAAGGCCGCCGGCATTGCCGCCGACGCCACCCTGCATGTGCTGGAAGACGGCCAGAAGAAGCCGCTCGACATCGCCCGCCTGAGCGCGCTGCTCGCCGACGCCTGCGCCGGCCTGGGCGACAACGTCAAGCCCGACCCCATCCTGCAGACCGTGCTGCGCGACCTCTACGACGGCGTGCCCATGGAGGAAGTGGAGAAGGCCCTGGTCCTCGCCGCCCGCGCCGGCATCGAGAAGGATCCCGCCTACTCCCTGGTCACCGCGCGCCTGCTGCTCAACTCCATCCGCCACGAGGTGCTGGGCCGCAGCGTCACGCAGGAGGAGATGGCCCAGGCGTATGTGGAGTACTTCCCCGCCTTCATCAAGCAAGGCATGGGCGCCGAGCTGCTCGACGAGCGCCTGGCCCAGTTCGACCTCGCGCGCCTGGCCGCCGCGCTCGACGCCCGCCGCGACCTGCAGTTCGGCTACCTCGGCCTGCAGACCCTGTACGACCGCTATTTCCTGCACATCGAGGAGCGCCGCATCGAGCTGCCGCAGGCCTTCTTCATGCGCGTGGCCATGGGCCTGGCCATCAACGAGATCGACCGCGAGGCGCGCGCCATCGAGTTCTACAACGTGCTGTCGTCCTTCGACTTCATGTCGTCCACGCCCACGCTGTTCAATTCCGGCACGCGCCACAGCCAGCTGTCGTCCTGCTACCTCACCACCGTCACCGACGACCTCGACGGCATCTACCAGGCCATCAAGGAAAACGCGATGCTGCAGAAGTACGCCGGCGGGCTGGGCAACGACTGGACCCCAGTGCGCGCCATGGGCGCCCGCATCAAGGGCACCAACGGCAAGAGCCAAGGCGTGGTGCCCTTCCTGAAAGTCGTCAACGACACCGCCGTGGCGGTGAACCAAGGCGGCAAGCGCAAAGGCGCCGTGTGCGCCTACCTCGAGTCCTGGCACATGGATATCGAAGAATTTTTGGAGTTGCGCAAGAACACCGGCGACGACCGCCGCCGCACCCACGACATGAACACCGCCAACTGGATCCCCGACCTGTTCATGAAGCGGGTCATGGAAAACGGCGACTGGACCCTGTTCTCGCCCTCCGACGTGCCCGACCTGCACGACAAGTACGGCAAGGCGTTCGAGACCGCCTACACGCGCTACGAGGACAAGGCCGCCAACGGCGAGATCAAGCACTACAAGAAGATGCCCGCCGTGCAGCTGTGGCGGAAGATGCTCTCCATGCTGTTCGAGACCGGCCACCCCTGGATCACTTTCAAGGACCCCTGCAACATCCGCAGCCCGCAGCAGCATGTCGGCGTCGTGCACTCCTCCAACCTGTGCACCGAGATCACCTTGAACACCAGCGACAGCGAGATCGCCGTGTGCAACCTGGGCTCGGTCAACCTGGTGAACCACCTCAAGGACGGCGCGTTGGATCTGGACAAGCTCAAGTCCACCATCCATACGGCGATGAGGATGCTCGACAACGTGGTGGACGTGAACTACTACGCCGTCGGCAAGGCGCGCAATTCCAACCTCAAGCACCGTCCGGTGGGCCTGGGCATCATGGGCTTCCAGGACTGCCTGCAGGAGCTGCGCCTGCCCTACGCCTCCGAGCAGGCGGTGGAATTCGCCGACCGCTCCATGGAAGCCGTGGCCTACTACTCCTATTGGGCCTCGACCGAACTGGCACAGGAGCGCGGGCGCTACTCCAGCTATGAGGGCTCGCTGTGGAGCCGCGGCGTGCTGCCGCAGGACTCCTTGCAACTGCTGGCCGAGGAACGCGGCGGCTATGTGGAAGTGGACAACTCCAGCACCCTGGACTGGGACAGCCTGCGCCAACGCATCGCCCAGTGGGGCATGCGCAACTCCAACTGCCTGGCCATCGCCCCCACCGCCACCATCGCCAACATCGTCGGCGTGAGCGCGAGCATCGAGCCGACCTACCAGAACATCTACGTCAAATCCAATTTGTCGGGCGAATTCACCGTCGCCAACAAATACCTGGTGCAGGACCTCAAGACCCTGAACCTGTGGGACGAGGTGATGGTGGCCGACATCAAGTACTTCGACGGCTCGCTGGCCAAGATCGACCGCATTCCGGCTGAACTGCGCGCGCTCTACGCCACCGCCTTCGAGATCGAGCCCAAGTGGCTGGTGGAAGCCGCCTCGCGCCGGCAGAAGTGGATAGACCAGGCGCAGAGCCTCAACATCTACATGGCCGGGGCCAGCGGCAAGAAGCTGGACGACACCTACAAGCTCGCCTGGCTGCGCGGTTTGAAAACCACCTACTACCTGCGCACCCTGGGCGCGACGTCGGCGGAGAAATCCACCGGCCGCGGGGGCGAACTCAACGCCGTGCCCGCGCATGGCGGCATGGCGGGCGCTGCGGCTGCTTCGGAACCTGCTACCGAGGTGAAGTTCTGCGCGATTGATGATCCTACTTGCGAGGCGTGCCAGTAAGGGTGGTTGCGCCGATGTCTGACGTGATCGTACGTACCAGCGGTGAGAGGCCGGGGGTTGCCCGGCGGCAAGTTTCTTTCTTTGTCTCGCCAAAGAAAGAAGCCAAAGAAAGGCGACCCCGCTGTGCCACCCCTGCGGGGCGGGCCTCGACGGCGCCCGCTTGCCGGGGCGTCTGCGCAACTCGCCCTGGCGGGCCGCACACAACGCGGCCCACTGCGGAGCTCGGACAGTGCTCGCCGTTTTTCCCCGTCAACCGGCCGCCGTCGAGGTGGCACAGAGGGGGAACCAACCCTCGGTGTGCCTTCCCCCCTCTGCAGCGGCCCCGATGGACGGGCCAAAAACCGGAAAAAGCGGGGCGGATGTCTGAGCCCGCAGGGCGAGTTTCCGACCCGCCCGGTTTTTGGAACGGCCAGCGGGGGAAGCCGAAGGCCCGCAAAGGCGGGGTGCCCTTCTTTTGGTTCCTTTTCTTGGGCAAGCAAGAAAAGGAACTTGCCGCCGGGCAACCCCCGGCCCACCGCCCTATCCACATCCGCCCCACCGTGGTCCAAAGTGCTCTGGTTGAGAACACCCCTGTTCCGGCCCCATCCAACAATTAGGAGGAACCCCTTAATGCTGAGCTTCGAAGACGACTACTCCGCCCCCGCCCTCCAGCCTGCCGCGCCTGCGGCCCGCCCGACCGCTGCCGCGCCTGTGGCCGCCAGCACCCAGATGCGCCGCGTGCAGGCGGCGGACAAGCGCGTCATCAACGGCGCCACCGACGTCAACCAGCTCGTGCCCTTCAAGTACAAGTGGGCCTGGGAGAAATACCTGGCCGGCTGCGCCAACCACTGGATGCCGCAGGAAGTGAACATGAGCCGCGACATCAGCCAGTGGAAAGACCCCACTGCCTTGACGGAAGACGAGCGCCGCGTGGTCAAGCGCAACCTCGGCTTCTTCGTCACGGCGGATTCGCTGGCCGCGAACAACATCGTGCTGGGCACCTACCGCCACATCACCGCGCCCGAGTGCCGCCAGTACCTGCTGCGCCAGGCCTTCGAGGAAGCCATCCACACCCACGCCTACCAGTACATCGTCGAGAGCCTGGGCCTGGACGAATCCGAGATCTTCAACGCCTATCACGAGATCGAGAGCATCCGCGACAAGGACGACTTCCTCATCCCCTTCATCGACACCCTTACCAATCCGCAATTCAAGACCGGCACGCCGGAGGCCGACCAGAAGCTGCTCAAGAGCCTGATCGTCTTCGCCTGCATCATGGAAGGCCTGTTCTTCTACGTCGGCTTCGTGCAGATCCTCGCCCTGGGCCGCCAGAACAAGATGACCGGCGCCGCCGAGCAGTACCAGTACATCCTGCGCGACGAGTCGATGCACTGCAACTTCGGCATCGACCTCATCAACACCATCAAGCTGGAAAACCCACACCTGTGGACCAACGAGTTCAAGGAAGAACTCAAGGCGCTCTTCCAGAAGGGTGTGGAACTGGAATACAAATACGCCGAAGACACCATGCCGCGCGGCGTGCTGGGTTTGAACTCGGCCCAGTTCAAGGAATACCTGCGCTTCATCGCCAACCGCCGCTGCCAGCAGATCGGCCTGGACGAGATGTTCCCCGGCGTCACCAACCCCTTCCCCTGGATGGCCGAGATGATCGACCTGAAGAAGGAGAAGAACTTTTTTGAAACTAGGGTCACCGAATATCAAACGGGCGGGGCGCTGAGCTGGGATTGATCAGCGAGAACGAAAAAAGGCGCAGGGGACTGCGCCTTTTTTGTTGGCGTTGGTGTGTTAATGCAAGACCTACCCCCGTGTCTGCTTCACAAAGGAAGCCCATTTTATGCGGCCAGTCAACACAGTTTTACTCAAGCTCGCAAAGCGGGCTGAAACTTACGACCAACAACACATCATTGAGTCTTTCGTTGATATTGGACCACTCTTCACTCTATTGTCGAATGCAGACAATCAGATTCTCTTCGGCCGACGCGGTACGGGTAAGACACACGTTCTTGGATACCTCGCTAACCAGATTCAACGCGGGGGCGCAATCGCAATCCAACTCGATATGCGAACCATCGGCTCGACTGGTGGCATCTATTCAGATCCGACTCTAACGGTTGCTGAGCGGGCTACAAGACTACTGGTTGACACTCTTTGCGCACTGCATGATCGTGTCCTGGCAGAAGCACTTGCCAATGCGGAAGAATACGACCTCTCTTTACTTGGCCCGTTGCTTGATAACTTTATAGATGCTGCCACAAACGTTGTGGTGGAAGGCACAGTTGAAATCCAGGAATCGGAGAGTTCTAGCATTACCTTTAGCGACAGCACGAAGATGGATTTCGGGGCTTCACTATCTGGAATTCAAAGCTCCATTGGCTTTGCCTCTGAAAACAAGAACTCTTCCGAAGGAGAGCGTCACACGAAGCGTGAGGGCACTGAAAGATTGCGGGTGCGGTTCGGACCAGTTGGCCGTGAGTTTGATCGGTTGGTTAAGTCCTTACCAAAGGCCCAACTATGGATCGTGCTTGACGAGTGGAGTGAGATCCCACTGGATTTGCAGCCATATCTGGCGGACTTGCTGCGCCGCACGATTCTTCCGGTGCGGGGAGTAACGGTGAAAATTGCGGCTATTGAGCAGCGTTGCCACTTCCGCATTCCCGATCCTGCCGTTGGTCATATTGGTATCGAGATTGGGGCGGATGCCGCGGCCAAGCCCAACGAGGAGATGTACCTGATTCTCGAGGGTAGCGTGCGCGCCAGCCGTTATGGCGATGACGGCAGCTGCCATGATTTGAAGGTGCTGCGCAGCGGCGAATTGTTCGGGCTGCTGTCTCTC
>JAJXXS010000329.1 GCA_021780975.1 Pseudomonadota bacterium | reverse complement strand
TGCATGGCTGGGCAATGCATGGAGGGTTGTTTCAAGGTCTTGCCGCTGCGCTTGCAGAGCACGCCGAGGTCTGGTGCGTCGACCTTCCCGGGCATGGCTTCAGTCGGGCCGAGCATTTGGCGCAGGCCGAAGAACTCCTGGCTCCCGTATTGCCGGAAACGTGTGTGGTGCTGGGGTGGTCGCTTGGTGGCCAGATCGCTCTGCGCTTGGCGGAGGACCATCCGCAGCGGGTGGCGGGGGTGATATTGCTGTCCAGCACGCCGCGCTTCGTCACGGGGCCGGACTGGGAGGCAGGTCTGGATCTCGCGGTGCTGCAGCAGTTTGCTGCAGACCTGGAGCAGGATTTGCCTGCCACCTTGCAGCGTTTCCTGGCCCTGCAGGTGCGGGGCCTGGCGGACATGAGGACACCGCTTGCGCAACTGCGCGCGGCGCTCGCCGCGCGCCCGCCCGCGCGTCCGGGGGCCCTTGCGGAAGGCTTGGCGCGCCTGCGCGATACCGATCTGCGTTCCCACGTGGCGCGGGTGCTCCAGCCGGCGCTGGTGTTGCATGGTACGTCCGACAAGCTGACGCCAACGGCTGCGGGGCGTTGGCTTGCGGCGCGCCTGCCCAAGGCCGGTCTGGTGGAAATCGAGCACGCGGCGCATGCACCGTTTCTTTCCCATGGCGCGGAAGTGCTCGCTGCAGTGCGCGGCTTTCTCGAGGTGGGGCTGGCGGAATGAATTGGCTGGACAGGAAGGCGATGCGCGATGCCTTCGAGCGCGCCGCCCCGGATTATGATGCGCACGCCGTGCTGCAGCGCGAAGTGGGCGCGCGGCTGCTGGGACGCCTCGATTACCTCAAGGTCGAGCCACGACGCGTGCTTGATGCCGGCTGCGGTACCGGCCACGGCAGCAAGCTCCTGCGCGCGCGCTACCCGGACGCGCAGCTGATCGGCCTCGACATCGCGTTCGGCATGTTGACGCGAAGCCGCGCTGCTGATCTGCCAGCGTCCCCATGGCGCCGCCTGTTATCCCGTGGGCAGACCGCGGCCCATTATGTTTGCGCCGATGCCCAGCGCGTGCCCCTCGCCGCCGGCAGCCTGGACCTTGTGCACTCCAACCTGATGCTCCAGTGGTGCGAGTCTCCCGCAGCCGTGTTCCGCGCCTGGCATCGCGTCCTGCGCCCCGGTGGGCTGGCTCTTTTTGCCACTTTCGGCCCCGACACGCTCAAGGAACTGCGAGCCGCGTTTGCCGGCATAGACGGTCTGCCCCACGTCAGCCCCTTCATCGACATGCACGACCTGGGGGACATGCTCGTGCATGCCGGTTTCGAAACTCCGGTGATGGAGATGGAAACGCTGGTGCTCACCTATGCCGACCTGCGCGGCTTGCTGCAGGATATCCGCGGGGTCGGCGGCCACAACGCCGCGCGGGAGCGGGCGCGTGGCCTCATGGGCAAAGCGCGCTGGAGCCAGTTGCAACGGCGCTACGAAGAGTACCGTCGCGAGGGCCGCCTGCCGGCGAGCTATGAAGTGATCTATGGGCACGCCTGGGCCGGCGCCGTGCGCGAGATGGCAGACGGGCGCGCGGTGATCCAATGGAAGATAGACGAGCGCAGGCGGAGGAACGGATGAAGGCGGCGGGCGTTTTCATTGCGGGCACCGATACCGGGGTGGGCAAGACGCGCGTGGCGGCGGCGCTTTTGCGCGCCTGGGCGCGGCGTGGACTGCGCGTGGCGGGCATGAAGCCGGTTGCTGCCGGCGCCGCGTTGCATGGCGAGACCTGGCGCAACGAGGATGCCGAAGCGCTGTATGCTGCGGCCAGCGTAAGAGCGCCGTGGGAGTGGGTGAACCCTTATTGTTTTGCGCCTCCCATAGCTCCCCATATCGCGGCGCAACAGGCCGGGGTACGCATCAATCCAGCGCGGATCAGCGCCGCCTTCAATGAGCTGCGCGCGCGGGCTGACCGCATCGTGGTGGAAGGGGCGGGCGGCTTGCTCGTGCCATTGACCGAGGACGTGGATATGGCAGATGTCGTCGGGTTGCTCGACCTCCCGGTGGTTCTGGTCGTGGGGATGCGGCTGGGCTGCCTGAGTCACGCCCTCCTAACAGCGGAGGCAATCGCGGCGCGCGGCTTGACGTTTGCCGGGTGGGTGGCGAACAGCATCGATTCCGGCATGGCTGAAGTCGATGCCAATCTGGCCTTGCTGGAGCGGCGCCTCGCCGCACCTTGTATCGGGCAGCTGGCGTATGGGGCGTCGGGAGAGGCCCTGAACTGGGCGACCCTGGAAGCATTCTTCCGAGTTTGATTCCGTGCTTGAAAAAACAAGATAAAAAGGTATAGAATGAATTCAATTATTTTTCCCGGGTGGATCAGAGCATGATCCTTTCACGCACCAGCCAATATGCTGTTCAGGCCATGATCTACATGGCCACCCAGGAGCCTGGTCAGCCGATCCTTAACAAGGATGTGGCGGCGCGCCTTAATGTGCCGGCGCCATATTTGGCGAAAATATTGCAGGCGCTGGCCAAGGGAAACCTGCTCGAATCCTTTCGTGGTCGCCTCGGGGGCTTCTGTCTGCGCCCGGAAGGGCTGCGCACTAGCCTGATGGACATCCTGGTGCTGACGGAAGGGCCCACCTTCACCAAGAATTGCCTTCTGGGGCTCAAGCAATGCTCCAAGGAGACCGCATGCCCCTTGCATTTCCGCTGGGTTCCGGTGAAGGAGCGCATCATAGAACTGCTCAATGAAACCACGCTGGACAAGCTCTCGCAGGCGGTGAAATCGGGCAAGTACCGTCTGGCGGACGTGCCGGTAAAGCTGTTTCCGGAACTCGACGTCTTGGCGTAAAAAAATCCAAAGTGCGTCTGGCGGCGACGCGAAATCGACTTATTCATGTCGTTGCCGAAATGGCCGGGTCGCGCGCGGGGAGCAGGCCATGGCGGCCAGCCAAGTGCCGGGCCATTTAAGTTTGTTAATAATTACTAATTAATCAATTTTCCCTGCAACTTTAACCCTGTCTTATTGATTTCTTTGGGGTCGGCCGATAAACTTTCGCGTCTGCGTCAGATCGTCACGCCTGGCCAAGGGGTCGGGTGATAGCCAGGGAGTCGCTATGTCCTCAGTTGCAGCAGCCAGCCCATACGCCGTTGGTGAAGACCGCGCCGTTGCTGGGGTCGAAGAATACAACTTCGAGATCGTAAAAAAGTTCACCATCATGACCCTGGTCTGGGCCGTGGTGGGGATGTCGGTGGGTGTCTACATCGCGTCGGAACTGGCCTGGCCCTTCCTCAACTTCAACATTCCGTACATCGAGTTCGGCCGTTTCCGTCCGGTGCATACCACATCGGTAATTCTCGGGTTCGGCGGCAGCGCACTGTTCGCTACATCCTATTACATAGTGCAGCGTACCTGCCAGGTGCGTTTGATCTCGGACTTCGCCGCGAGTTTCACGTTCTGGGGCTGGCAGGCATGCGTCATTCTGGCCGACGCTTCCTACATGATGGGGCATACCACTTCGCGTGAATATGCCGAGATGGAATGGCCTATCGCGCTCTTCGTCCTGGTGGTGTGGGTGGTGTACATGAACCTGTTCATCGGCACCATCATGCGCCGCAAGCAACCGCATATCTACGTCGCCAACTGGTTTTACCTCGCCTTCATACTGGCGGTCGCCATCCTGCATGTGTTCAACCACCTCGCCGTGCCCGTGAGCATGTTCTCGATGAAATCCTATTCCTTGTTCTCCGGGGTGCAGGATGCCATGACGCAGTGGTGGTATGGCCATAACATGGTGGGCTTCTACCTGACTGCTGCCTTTCTGGGGATGATGTATTACTTCGTTCCCAAGCAGGCCGGACGGCCGATCTATTCCTACCGCCTGTCCATTGTCCACTTTTGGGCGCTGAGCTTCATGTACATGTGGGTGGGGGCGCACCACTTGCACTGGACGGCCTTGCCCGATTGGACCTCGACGCTGGCCGCCACGTTCTCCATCCTCCTCCTCATGCCCTCCTGGGGCGGGATGATCAACGGCATCATGACGTTGTCCGGCGCCTGGGACAAACTGCGCACCGATCCGGTGATGCGCTTCATGATCGTGGCGCTGTCGTTCTATGGCATGTCGACCTTCGAGGGCCCCATGATGGCGCTGAAGGAAGTGAACGCGCTGTCCCATTACACCAACTGGACAGTGGGGCACGTGCATTCCGGGGCTCTGGGCTGGGTGGCCATGATCACCTTCGGCTCGCTTTATCACCTCATCCCCAAGTTGTGGAACACGAAGCTCTACAGCGTCCGTCTCGCTGCCATCCACTTCTGGCTGGCGACCATCGGCATCATTCTCTACATCGTCGCCATGTGGATTTCGGGCATCACCCAGGGCCTGATGTGGCGCGCCTATGATCAGTTCGGAAACTTGCAGTATTCCTTCGTCGAATCGGTGGCGGCCATCCATCCCTTCTATGTGATGCGCATGATCGGCGGGGTGTTCTTCCTGTCCGGCGTGCTCGTGATGGTCTTCAATGTCACCATGACCATCCTGCAGGGCAAGCGCGAGGAGAGGCAGGCCATGGCTGCGGGTGGCCTCGCCGGTGCCAGTGTCTGATTGCGGAATTGGGTAAAAGAAGATGAAACTGGGCTTCAAGCACGAGTGGATCGAAACGAATATCGGCCTGATGGTGGTGATCACCATGCTGGCGATCAGCGTGGCGGGAATGGTGGAGATCATCCCACTGTTCTTCATCAAGGGCACGGTTGAAAGCGTGCCTGGTCCGCGGCCGTATACCCCGCTGGAGCTGCGGGGGCGCGATATCTACCAGGACAACGGCTGCTTTTATTGCCACTCGCAGATGATCCGTCCCTTCCGTGATGAAGAATTGCGTTATGGACATTATTCGCTGGCAGCGGAGTCCCAGTACGACCATCCCTTCCTGTGGGGGTCGGAGCGCACCGGGCCCGATCTGGCGCGCATCGGCGGAAAATATTCCAACGCCTGGCATGTCCAGCACTTGATTGATCCCCGCTCGGTCGTGCCGCAGTCCATCATGCCTGGCTTCCCCTGGTTGGCGACCACGCCGCTGGATATGTCAGACATCGAGCAGCGCATGAAGGCGTTGCGCGACGTTGGCGTGCCATACGCACTGACCAAGCAGGAATACGAAGCCGACGTCAAGAAATTCGGCCCTGAGCTGGCGCAGCAGTACTACATTCCGGAGGCCCAGCAGAGCATGATCGAGCAGGCCAATGCCAACGATTATGATGGACGCAAAAACGGCCCCATCACGCAGATGGACGCCGTCATCGCCTACCTCCAGAGCCTGGGCAACCAAGTGGATTGGAGCAAGGTGAACGAGAACCAGTTGG
>JAJXXS010000198.1 GCA_021780975.1 Pseudomonadota bacterium | reverse complement strand
AAATGGTGCACGACGGCGAAACAGGCCAGATGCTGGGCGGCACCATCGTTGGCCCCGAGGCTGGCGAACAGATACACATGCTCTCGGCCGCCCTGCAGTCGACCGCAGGCCTGTGGTTCTTCAAGGACATGAGTTATAGCCATCCATCGTGGTGCGAAGAACTCGAAACCGCGGTCGAATCCCATGCCGCCGAACTGGCTCGCAGCGCCAACCCTCTCTTTAAGCCAGGCATACTTGCCGGCTTGGCATAAACTTCTTCGCTTATGAATTATTTCCCTTTTTTCATGGATCTGCGGGGGCGGCGCTGTCTGGTGGTGGGCGGATCGGAAACGGCCGCCCGCAAAGCCGAGCTGTTCCTGCGCGCAGGCGCGCGGGTCGATGTCGTGGCAGATGACCTGGACGAAGCCTTCAGGCATATCGAAGGCAAGGAACGCGTGAGCAGGATCGCGGGCCCGTTTCAGCCGGGCATGCTGGACGGTGTGGATGCAGTCATTGCCGCCGAAGGTGAACGCGCAAGAAATGAAGTCGTCGCCGTGGCGGCGCGTGCGCGCCACTTGCCCGTCAACGTCGTGGATACGCCCGATCTGTGCTCCTTCATCCTGCCGTCGATCATCGATCGCTCGCCCCTCGTCGTGGCGGTCTCCAGCGGCGGCGAGGCCCCGGTGCTGGCGCGTTTGCTGCGCGCGCGTCTGGAAACCCTGATCCCCGCAGCGTATGGCCGTCTCGGCGCACTGGCTGCCAAATTCAAGGCTGCCGTACGGGAGAAGATCCTGCCCAGCGAGCGGCGCGCCTTTTGGGAAAAAGTGTTCCAGTCGCCGATCGCGGAAATGGTGTACGCGGGCCGCGACGTCGAGGCGGAACGGCGCTTGGCTGAATTGCTGGAAAAGGATGCGGGCAAGAAGATCACCCAGGGCGAGGTCTACCTGGTCGGTGCTGGTCCGGGCAATCCTGATCTGCTCACCTTCCGCGCTTTGCGCCTGATGCAGCAGGCCGATGTCGTGGTCCATGACCGCCTGGTGTCGCAGCCCATCCTAGACATGTGTCGGCGGGACGCCGAACGCATCTATGTCGGCAAGGAGCGCGATGACCATGCCTTGCCGCAGGAGCAGATCAACCTGCTGTTGGCGCGGCTGGCCAAGGAAGGCAAGCGCGTGCTGCGGCTGAAGGGCGGTGACCCATTCATCTTCGGCCGCGGCGGCGAGGAGATCGAAACCCTCGTGCAGCATGGCATCCCCTTCCAGGTAGTGCCAGGCATCACCGCCGCATCGGGGGTGGCGAGCTATGCCGGCATTCCGCTCACGCATCGCGATTATGCGCAGTCAGTGGCTTTCGTGACCGGACATCTGAAGGAGAATACCGTCAACCTCAATTGGGGAGGCATCGCCCGCTCCGACCAGACCTTGGTGATCTACATGGGTCTCAAGGGCCTGCCCATGCTGTGTGCGGAGCTCATACGCCACCATCTGGCGCCGGAGACACCGGCCGCCATCGTGCAGCAAGGTACCATGCCTACGCAGAAAGTGGTTACGGGCACGCTCGCAACGCTGCCGCAGCGGGCGGAGAGCGCGGGACTCCATGCGCCGACGCTCATCATCGTCGGCCATGTCGTCACCCTCAGGGACAAGCTCAAATGGTTCGAAGGTACCCAGCAAGAGATTGCCTGAAGCAAGGCAAGCCAGGGGCCGTCGCCCGTCACAGGAAAAACACATGAAACATGCCGAAATCGCGCCCGCTTCCGTTGACGGGCGCGGCCTCAGAGTGGCCATGGTGGCCACGCGCTGGAACGCCTCCATCATCGAGGCGCTGGTCAATGGAGCGCACCGCGCCCTGCGCGAGTGCGGTGTTGCAGAGGATGACATCCAGCTGGTGCGCGTCTCCGGCGCCCTGGAAATTCCGCTCGCCCTCGCCGCTCTGGCGCAAAGCGAAAGCCATGATGCGCTCGTCGCACTGGGCTGCGTGATCCGCGGTGATACCTATCACTTCGAAATAGTCGCCAACGAATGCAATGCCGGCATTTCGCGCGTGCAGCTCGACTACACCATCCCCGTCGGCAACGGGGTGCTCACCGTCGACAACGAGGGCCAGGCGGAAAGCCGCATGGTGGAGAAGGGTGCGGACGCCGCACGCGTTGCCATCGAAATGGCGCAGCTCATGAAGCTACTGCGGCGCCCGGCATGAAAGCAAGCCGCAAGCTCTCGCGTCGCTTCGCCTTGCAGGGCATTTATGCATGGCAGCTTTCCGGCCAGGACCCGGTAGAGGTTGCCGCGCACCTGCGTGAAGACGAGGAGTTCAGCAAGGCTGACGAAGCTTTTTTCCTGCGCCTTTTCCACGGCGTTACGGAATCCGTCGCCAGTCTCGACCCGCGTCTCGCCGCTCACGTTGACCGGCCCATCGCCGAGCTCTCGCCTGTCGAGCTTGCGGTCCTGCGTCTGGGAGTTTTTGAACTGGCGGAATGCGTGGACGTGCCCTATCGCGTCGTGATCAACGAAGCTGTCGAGCTGGCCAAGCAGTTCGGCGGCACCGATGGCCATAAATACGTCAATGGCGTGCTCGACAAGCTGGCCAAGGAGTTGCGTGCCGCCGAGATCGAATACGCCAAGAAATCCGCCAAATGAGGCGTGGCTCGGCGTGCCGTAGCGGGTCAGGCGAAGGCTAGGACGGCGGCCCTTTCATGCCCGGCGAATTCGATCTCATCGCGCGTCATTTCACCCGGTCGGTGAAGCGCGCGCGGCTGGGCGTGGGCGACGACTGCGCGTTGTTCGGTTGCACTCCCGGCCAGGAATGGGCCATCACCACGGACATGCTCATCGCTGGCCGGCATTTCCTTCCCAGCGACGGGCCCGGCACCATCGGCCATAAGGCGATGGCGGTCAACCTGTCCGACCTCGCCGCCATGGGCGCGGCGCCGCGCTACGCCCTGCTCGCCATCGCTTTGCCGAGCGACGATGAAAAATTCCTGCGCGGTTTCGCGGGCGGTTTTTTCGGCTTGGCGCAAAAATTCGGCGTGGAGGTGATCGGCGGCGACACCACGCGCGGAGGGCTGCTGACCCTGTCGGTGACGGCCCTGGGGGAAATTCCCGAAGGTCAGGCGTTGCGCCGCGATGGTGCTCGTCCGGGCGACGATGTCTGGGTTTCAGGCACGCTGGGGGATGCGGCATTGGCATTGGCCCATCATCAGCGCACCGTGGAGTTGACCACCGACGAGGCGGTGGCATGTTTTCCGCGCCTCTATGTGCCGACGCCGCGCATCGAACTGGGACTCGCCTTACGCGGCGTGGCAACGGCCTGCATCGACGTCTCCGATGGATTTGCCGCCGATCTGGGCCACATCCTGGAGCGCTCCGGCGTTGGCGCCGAGGTTGCGTTCGAGGCGCTGCCGCTCTCGGCGGCGGCCGCTGCCCATCAGCACGAGCCGGCGGCACGCGATTGCATCCTGGCCGGTGGCGACGATTACGAACTGGTCTTCACTGCGCCGCCGGATCGGCGCGCGCGCGTCGAGGCAATCGCTGCCGCTCTGGCATTGCCAGTCAGCCGCGTAGGGGGCGTCGTCGCCGGCGCCGGCCTGGTCGTGACGCGCGCCGGCGCCGCCATGGCATTGCAGCACCGCGGCTTCGATCATTTCGGCGACGTCGAGCCGCAGGCGTGATCATGCCGGGAAGGACATCGCCCGATCTGCGGTTCCTCCTGGCGCATCCGGCGCATTTTTTCGCGCTGGGTTTCGGCAGCGGGCTCGCGCCCTGGGCACCGGGCACTTTCGGCACGCTGGCGGCGCTGCCGCTGTTTGGATTGCTGCAGGCGCTGTTGCCCCAGCCGGCGCTGCTGGCGGCGCTCGCCGGCCTGTTCGTGCTGGGCATCCCGTTGTGCCAGGTTGCCGGCCGTCATCTGGGCGTGGCCGATCATGGCGCCATCGTGTGGGACGAGATCGTCGCCGTCTGCCTGGTGTGGGCGCTGCTGCCGCAGACTGCCCTGTGGCTGGCGCTGGGCTTTATCGCTTTCCGCTTCTTCGATATTCTCAAGCCTTGGCCCATCCGTTATTTCGATGCCAGGCTCAAGAACGGCTTCGGCGTGATGTTCGACGATCTGCTGGCAGCGGGCTACAGCCTGCTGCTGCTGAAAGGTCTGCAATGGCTCGCGTGAGTGACGAGGAACTTCTGCAACTGGCCCACATCCTGGGCCAGAAACTCCATGCCAAGGGCTGGATGCTGGCCGTGGCCGAGTCCTGCACGGGCGGCTGGCTGGCCCAGGTGGTCACCGCCATTCCGGGCTCCTCGGCGTGGTTCGACCGCGGCTTCATCACCTATTCCAACGAGGCCAAGCAGGACATGCTTGGGGTGCAGGCTGCGACGCTCGATGCGCACGGCGCGGTGTCCGAGGAAACCGCCCGTGAAATGGCCGAAGGGGCTCTGCGGCGCAGCCGCGCCCACATCAGCGCGAGCGTCTCCGGCATCGCCGGCCCCGGCGGCGCCATGCCCAAGAAACCCGTGGGCACGGTGTGCATCGCCTGGGCGGCGGAGGGGCAGGACACCTTTTCCACCGTCTGCCGATTGTCGGGAGACCGCGAGGAAATCCGCTCGCGCGCGGTGGCCGCGGCCTTGCGCGGCCTGATCGAACTCATTCCCTGAGCGCGATGCTACGAGGCGCGCGCCTGAAACGCCCAGGAGGCGAAGGGCTCGACCTCGTCGCGGTTCAATAGCATCAGCTGATAGGCGCTCGGATTGAGGCTGTGGTCGGCCGTGGTGTCTATGCTCAGCCGCTGCAGGAGGTAACCCAGCAGGGCGCGGCGCACGGTTACCTCGATGACGTCCCCGCTCGCGCCATAGTCCAGCAGCAGGCTTGCGCGCCGGGCGGCACCCAGCCCCTGATGCGGCGCCAGCCTGAGGATGACTTCTTCCACCCAGTCGTCGTCGTACTGCGCGGCGGATTCCGCCCCGGCTTCCAGGCATTCGGCTGCCAGGATGCGCGACAGCACGAAGTCGCGGAAATCGCAGCTGTCCTCGCTGTATGCCCTGACATGCCAGCGCAGGCCGGCGTCTACCAGCGTGTGGGGCTCGATCACGCGTGTCGCGTTGTGTCCGCTCTGCGACAGCGAACGGTAGGTTACCCGCAGCTTGCGCCGGCCGTGGACGGCGCGGGTGATCTGGGCCAGGACGTGGCGGCTCGGCAGGCGCGCGGGTAAGGGCAGGCTTGCGGTCGGAAGGCCGTAGATCGATTGCGCGCCGTAGGGCCCGTTCGCCACCGCCAGATTGGCGGCGACCATGGGCAGCACGGCGGCGGGGGCAAGGTCGGCGAAAACGGCGCTGAAGCCTTCGGCTGGCACGAAGCCGAACACGCTGTGGCGGTAGGTCAGAT
>JAJXXS010000016.1 GCA_021780975.1 Pseudomonadota bacterium | reverse complement strand
TTGCCACTTGCCCGCCACGCCTATGGCGTAAATCTTGTATTCCTGCGCGGGACAACGGATGCCTTCGTAGCTGACATTGACCGCGTTCTGCGCAGAGGTGACCACCACGGCGTAACGCACGAGGCCCCCCGGTTCTACGCTGACGGACGCTTTATCGAGGGCGGAATGGAAGGCGCTTAGCGACGAAACCGAGAACGGAAGAAGGTCCGCTGCATCTGGGTAGGCCGGCAGGCTGACGGGACTTTCCACCCACGGTTTGTCCCCCTGCAGGGCGCCGGGGGGAATGATCTCGCCCCATTCGGCAAATGCAGGCGTTGCGGCAAGCAGCAGGGAAAAAAACCAAATCGCTTTCATAGCCGGCAATTGTATTACGAGCGCGGCCGGCCCCGCAGGGTCAGCGGTACATGTAATCGCGACTGAAAGGGTAGTGCGGCTGGCCGCCGTCGGCTGCCTTGCCCGCCAGCACCTGCCAAAGTTCGAGCCAGCCGCGCTCAAAGGCGTGCGCGGAGCCCGCCATATAAATGCGCCAGATGCGGTATTTTTGCTCGCCAATCAGACGGCGGGCTTCCTCCTGGCGAGCCTCAAGGCGCTCCACCCAGTGCCACAAGGTCTTGCCGTAGTGGGGCCGAAGATTTTCGCAGTCCAGGCATTCCAGCCCCGTGGCGGAAGCGGCGCGGATGACCTCGGAGGCATGCACCAGTTCACCGCCCGGGAAAACATACTCGTCGATGAATTCGGAAATCCCACCACCCAGACCGCGTGAGTCCAGGGCGGCGGAAGTAATGCCGTGGTTCATGACCAGACCGCCGGGCTTGAGCAGACGGAAAATCTTGCTGAAATAGTCCCCGAGGTTGCGCCGCCCGACATGTTCGAACATGCCGACACTCGCCACCTTGTCATAGGCGCCCTCTTCCGGGACGTCCCGGTAGTCCATGAGGCGCACCTCCACCCGCCCCTGGAGTTCCTGGCGCGCAATCTGGTCGCGCACATAGTCGCGCTGATGGTCCGACAGCGTGACCCCGACGGCGCGCACACCGTAATTCCTGGCCGCATGCAGGATGAGCCCGCCCCAACCGCAGCCGATGTCGAGCAGGGTTTCCCCCGGCTTCAGGGCGAGCTTGCGGCAGATGTGATCAAGCTTGGCCTCCTGAGCGTCATCCAACCCCAGGTCAGGCGTGTGGAAATAGGCGCAGGAATAGACCCTGCGCTTGTCCAGCCATAGGCCGTAGAATTCATTCGAAATGTCATAGTGATACTGGATGTTCCGGCGATCGCGGGCGCGTGTATGGCGCCACCATTGCCAGGCGGCACTACCCTTCTTGTCGCTGCAAAGTCCCGCCAGGCAGAGACGGTCGCCTATTTCCAGCACCTCCCGGGCAGGTCCGTGGATGTCGATGTCCTGCTCCACGTAGGCGCGCGCCAGGCCGCCCAGGGTCGGCGTCGCCAAAGGGCCCAGCGCACGGGGACTGTTCAGATGGATGCGTACACGGGCATCAGCTGCACTGCCAATTTGCGTCCCGTTCCAGAAGCGCACACTGAGCGGAAGATCCGCCCCGGTGAGGCGTTTTTTCACTTCATCAACAAGCTTTCCCTCCAGCATCGAACCTCCGTTGAGGCCTCTTTCCTTCAGGCCAGATCTTGAACCAGGGAGTCGCGCACGGCGGCAGGCACGTTGTTCAGGACGGCGCTGTATGCCGCGTGATCGACGCCGATGGACAGGCTTTCGCCTTGCTTCAGGGCGACAACAGAATCGGGGGGCAATTCGAAACGCAGAAAATGCACGGCCGAGGTTTTTTCCGCGTTCTCCCGTTCGAGATCCTCGTCAGCGATCGCATACACCGGAGCACAATGCCCGGCCTTGACCCAAATACGGTCCTCTATGCCCTTGAGCTTGCCCAACTGTGCCGCGCGCACCTGGGGATCGCTGTATTCGATCATCATTGTCGCCTTCCAGTTGGATCCGTCCGGAATGAGCGGGTTGTAGGCTTCCAGTTCGTCCTGGATGCCCGCCTCTTCGAAGGTCTTTTCCGCGCGCAGCATCTCCTGTATCTGATAGCGGATCGTCATTTCGTCCTCGAAGATCAGGGTCAGATGCTCCCCCAGGTGCAGGGTACGGTTTTTCTTGTGGGCAATGACCTTGGCGCGGATATCTGGTCGCGCCTTGGCGTAGGCCTCCAGAGTGAGCAGGGATTCACGGGTAACCTTTTGCATTTCCTTCCTTTCGACAGCCAAAACTGTAGACCTCCCGGCGTTACAGACCGTAAGCGAGGCAAATCAAGCTGATGGGGTGGACTTTCTGCGTCGTGGTTTCGCCCATCCCCTGCAGGATGTGGCGACCGGCGATGGCGCAATCGGAGCTGATGTAATCGGCCCCGGCCGCGAGCTTGGCCACCGGCTTGACGATCTTCATGGAATTGGCGAAGTACTCGCTCTTGACACCCCAGGTTCCGTCATGCCCCGAGCAGCGCTCGATTGCGGTGACCTGGGTCTCGGGCACCTTGGACAGCAGTTCGCGCGTCTTGCCGCCGATGTTCTGCACGCGCTGGTGACAGGGGGCGTGATAGGCAACCTTGCCCAGGGGACGCTTGAAATCGGTTTTCAGCAGGCCATCGGCATCGCGCGCCATGAGATATTCGAATGGATCCCACATGGCCTCCTTGACCGCCTGCACATCGGCATCGTCAGGAAACATGAGCGGCAGTTCCTGTTTGAACATGAGTGTGCATGAAGGTACCGCAGTAAGAATGGCATAGCCAGCGCGCGCCAGCGTGGCAAGGACAGGAATATTGATGTCCTTATGCTTTTCCACCGTGTCCAGGTCACCCAGTTCGAGTTTGGGCATGCCGCAGCACACTTCCTTGTCCACGACCATGGCAGGAATCTCGTTGTGGGCGAGAATTTTCAGGAGGTCGTGGCCGATGCCGGGTTCGTTGTAGTTGATGTAGCAGGTCGAGTAGATGGCAACCTTGCCGGGCGTGCGCTCGCCGCTCTTGATCGGGAAGGAGGCATCAGGCCGTGCCGTCGCGCGAAACCTGGCGCTATCGTAGTCGGGCAGGATCCGATCCTTGTGTATGCCCATGGTCTTGTCCAGCATACCGCGCAGCGCGGGGCTCTTGAGCGAGGCATTTACAGCCTTCACGACCACGGGGATGCTGGCAAGCCTGCCCATGGCATCGGTGCTGGACAGCAATTTGTCGCGAAACTTGAATTCGCCCTTTTTGAACTTGATCGCCTTGGCCCGCAGCATGGTATGGGGGAAATCAAGGTTCCAGGGGTGCGGCGGCACATACGGGCACTTCGTCATGTAGCACAGGTCGCAGAGGTAACACTGATCCACGACCTTCCAGTAGTCCGCCTTCTTTACGCCGTCCACCTCCAGGGTTTCCGATCCGTCGACCAGATCGAAAAGGGTGGGAAATGCCGTGCACAAAGACACGCAGCGGCGACAGCCGTGACAAATGTCGAAGATGCGCTCCAGTTCTTTCAGAAGCGACTCCTCGTTGTAGAAATCCGGATTGCGCCAATCGAGCGCGTGCCGGGTAGGGGCTTCCAGGTTGCCTTCACGGGCCGTCATGCCTACTCCTGAGCGTGTTGCCAAGATTTATTAATAGCCGATATCCGTCGCGTACGCGCCTGCCTGCGCTGGCAAGGCGATGCAGGCAAGACGAACCGGGCACGAGAAGAGGCCGCGCGCAGCGGCCCCGACGCGTGTTTCCTTAGCCCGGGAGCCGATCAGGAGCCCAGTGAATCCAGGGTCTTCTGGAATTTGTTGGCGTGAGAGCGCTCGGCTTTGGCCAGCGTCTCGAACCAGTCGGCGATTTCATCGAAACCTTCCGCACGTGCGTCCTTGGCCATGCCGGGATACATGTCGGTGTACTCGTGGGTTTCGCCAGCAATGGCGGTCTTCAGGTTGTCGGCGGTGGGGCCAAACATCATGCCGGTCGCCGGATCCCCGCAGGTTTCCAGGTATTCGAGGTGGCCGTGGGCGTGGCCGGTTTCACCTTCAGCGGTGGAGCGGAACACTGCCGCCACGTCGTTGTATCCCTCCACGTCGGCCTTGGCTGCGAAATAGAGATAGCGGCGGTTGGCCTGGGATTCGCCGGCGAAGGCATCCTTGAGGTGCTTTTCGGTCTTGGAACCTTTGAGTTGCATGACTTGCTCCTGTACGAGACGAAGGACTTAAAATGGACCTACCCACCGGTCCTTCCCAGCGATGGGTCGGGTACTAAATCAAAAACATAATTTAGACTTAGTCTAATGCATGTACGAAATATAAGACCTGCCCTTGGTCTTTGTCAACTGTGAAATGCATCTATTTTGGAGGCCGTATGAGTGACTCACCCGACCGCAAAGATCTGCGCGCACGACTCACCCCCGAGCAATACAGCGTGTGCTGTGAGAAAGGCACCGAACCTGCCTTCACTGGCCGCTACTGGAACCACCACGACCATGGCCTGTACCGCTGCGTGTGCTGCGGTGCGCCGCTGTTTTCCTCCAGCAGCAAATTCGACTCCGGCACGGGCTGGCCCAGCTTCTCTACGCCAGCCACCCCTGACGGGATACGGGAAGTCGAGGACCACAGCCACGGCATGATCCGCACCGAAGTACTCTGCCAGACCTGCGGCGCCCACCTGGGACACGTATTCCCCGATGGCCCCTATCCGACCGGACTGCGCTACTGCATCAATTCCGCTTCGCTGGAGTTCGAAAAATCCGAAACACCAGAATGAGCCCTGCGGCGGCATTCCCCTTATAGCCCATGGGCGGGAGGAAGGGTATTCAGCGGCCTTAAGCCCGCGAGCGGTTGAGGAATATGCCCAGGCCCAAACCGAGAATCAGCACCAAGGCCACAAAAATGGCACCGAACCTCCAGGGCGAATTTTCGGCAACCTGCGAGATCCAGTGTTCCATGCGCACCTCATCGACATTCAGCACCTTGCTCTCGGCAGCGACCACGGTGCCGTTCTTTAGAAACAGCGTCTGTATGGTGTACTGGCCGAGCGGCAGGCGCGCCGGAATCGGGATGCTCACGTAAAAGAGGCCGCCGCCAGCTAGCGTGACAGCGTTATCGCGCACGAGAAAATGCTGGTCGGCTTCCTTGATGCGCAGTATGGCAGCGCGCATGGCGGCTTCATGCTGCGCTAGCGGGTTCGCCGTCATGCGGGCGAATACCGCGTCCAAGGTCAGCCCGTAGCGTGCCCGGGCATCGGCGTTGGCGATGCTGCTGATGGGCGCCGAACTGAGCAGGTAATACACCCCGGGCACCCCTTCCACCACATGCTTGTGGCCGGACAGCCAGAATGGGCCGAGATTCTCCTTGCGGTCGATGGATATTTTCTCTGCCGGCGAAGAGACTTTCACCACCACG
>JAJXXS010000381.1 GCA_021780975.1 Pseudomonadota bacterium | reverse complement strand
CCGTTGGCGAACACCTTGCGTCACCCCAGCCTCTTTGATTATCCCAAGGCGCTCGCCGACGGCTGCGCGATTCTGGGCATCGGCATCCTCGCACGCATCGTCACGCGCGAGCCGGTGATGTCCCTGCTCATGCCGTTCGTCATGGGTGTGACCCTGCTCAAGATCATGATCGTCGGCCAGACCCTATCGCTGGAATTTTTCCTGGCCGCCCTGGCCGCTCTTGCCATCCTGTCGTTGCTTACCTGGCAGAACTTGCGCGGCATGGTCTGGCTCGCCATGGCCGCCATCGCCCTGGCGAAAATCGTCGATGAACTCCGCCCCGGCACCTTGCCAGGTTCCTACCCTTTCAACTGGATACCCTTTGCCGCACAGGTTGGCAGCCTGGCCGGGATAGATGACCTCCTGGGCACACTGTGGCCCGCTCTGGGCCTTGCGGTGCTGGCGCGCATGATCACCGGCTGGCGCCTGCGCCCCTGGGTGAGCCTGGGCGGCGGAGGACTGCTGTTCAGCGTCTGGTTCGCCCTGGAATGGCACCAGCAGTATGTACCCGGGCGGGTTCCCGATATCACCGATCCCTTGATCGCGCTACTCGCCTGGTGGACAGGATGGGCAGTCCGGGAGCGGCCCGCCGTGGCGCGCGCGGCCACAGAGAACCCGACACCGGTGGCGCCACCCATTTTTTCCCGCCGCTGGGTACTGCTAGCGCTGGCCGCGGTGGCGGGCGGCATCGCGCTCGCCGGCTGGCGCGAGGGCAGCCGTCAGTTGATGGAGACGGATGAGCGCGGGCGCAACCTGTTGCCCGAGCCCAAAAGTCTGCCCGCGCCCGACCTTCCTGACTTTCGCAGCGCCCATCCGCGCCTGCCCCACCCCAGCGCCGCAGATATTCTGGTGCTGCAGCGGGAGAATCCCGGCTGGCTAAACGCGCTCGCCCGTCAGGCTGGCGGCGGGCACGGCCATTTGCAGGCCGTCATCACACAAGCCTTCATCTCTCGCGGCAGCGTCGACCTCAATCTGCTGCACCAGCGCCTACTCGCGCTGAAATACAGCTACCGCGGCAACGACCAGGCCAAACCGATTGCCATCGCCTACGACTGGCTGCACGACCAATGGAGCGAGCCGCAACGCGCCGCCCTGCGCGATAAGCTCGCCGACGGCCTGGACTTCCTGATCAACGTCATCCGCAAGGAGCGCCTGTCGCCCTATAACGTCTTTCTCTACAACAGCCCGCTGCAGGCCCTGGTGGCCGCCAACCTCGCCCTCTATCGCGACAGTGCACGCGCCGATCTCGCCATGCGCTTCACCTATGACCTGTGGAAAAACCGTGTGCTGCCGGTGTGGCGGCAGATCATGGGCAGGCAAGGCGGCTGGCATGAGGGCAACGAGTATGTGGGGGTGGGCATAGGCCAGGCGGTGTACCAACTGCCCGCCATGTGGCTGGCCGCCACGGGTGAGGATCTGTTCGCCCGTGAACCTGGAATACGCGGCTTTCTCGATTTCGCGATCCACCGCACGCGACCGGACGGTACCAGCATGCGCTGGGGCGACGGCGCATTCTTCAAACGCATCGTGCCCGACGTCCTGCCCCTCGCGGTGCACTTCCGGGATGCCGGCGCGTATACGCTGGTGCGCCCCAACAAACGCCCTGCAGAGCCAAGCGCCTGGCCCTGGGGACCGTTGACGGACTCCGCCCTGTTCGACCCCGAGGCCCTTGGCGCCAAGCCCCTGGACAAGTATCTGGACGGCCTCGGGATGCTCATAGCACGTAGCGGGTGGGGACAGGACGCGACCTACTTTACCTTCAAGGCGGGCGACAACTATTGGTCGCACAGCCATCTCGACCAAGGGGCCTTTACGCTCTACAAAGGTGGCGCGCTTGCCATCGACAGCGGCTTCTATGGCCCCCATTACGGCTCCGAAGAGCACCTCAACTATCAGTACCAGAGCGTGGCCCACAATCTGATCACCGTGACGGATCCCGACGACACCGCGGTCATGCCGGGCAAGACTGCCCGCCGCATAGCGAATGACGGCGGCCAGCGCCGGGTCGGGTCGGGCTGGGGCGTCTCCGCCCCAATGGATTTGGGCGAATGGCTGAGCGAATACGAGACCTACCACACCGGCAAGCTGCTGCGCCACTATAGCGGCGACGACCTGGTGGTTGGGGTGGCTGACGTCACCCCAGCGTATACCAACGCGCGTTCGGGTGCAGGCGAATTCTCTGCCCGCACCCGCCGGGTCGAGCGCATGTGGCGCACCATCGCCTACGATCGTAGCAACGATGTGGTCGTCATCCACGACCAGGTGATCGCAAGCCGCGCCCGCTTCGCCAAACGCTGGCTCCTGCACACGCAGGCCAGCCCCCAAATTAATGGCCGCGCGTTCACTGTGCAACTACCCCCAACCCCCGAGCGCAAACAATCCGGTGGCCAGCTCTTTGGGCAGTTCATCCTCCCGGCCGATGGGCGCTGGAACTGGGTGGGGGGCCCAGGTCGGGAATTCTGGGTGGATGGCACCGACTACGATGAGGATGGCAAGATCCACGCCCAGATCGCGCGCGTCGACCCCCTCATCGAACCCGGTGTCGGCCGCCTGGAACTCCTGCCTGGTGAAGCGCGGCGCCCAGACCGCTTTCTCGTCGTGCTGGCGCCGCGCCTGCTACTGGGCGACACCGCACCCCCGGAGGTTGTCGCGCTAGGAGATCGGGGAGAAGATGGAGTGGAAATTCGCGGCCCGTCGCGTACCGTGCGCTGGCACTTTCCCGCCAATCAACCCGGCGTCGAGGTGGAACTCCCCGCAGCAGGCCGGCGTCTGGATTTGCGCTGTCCGGTTCCGCCGCCCATTACCCACTCATGGTGGGAGGGTATTACGGGCTGGCTGAGCGAGCGCATCAAAATCTGACCCAGCCTTTGATCTCCACGAAAAAAGTTCCGCAGTTCAACCCTACGCCGAATCCACCGGCGCAGGATAAAGCGCATCGAGCTTGTCGCGCAGCGCGCGGGTAAGGTGCGCCGCGCTCTGCCGGCCGGTATCGACGATGACGTCTGCCACTTCGCGGTATAGCGGGTCGCGCAGGGCATAAAGCTCGCGCAGCCTCTCCAGGGGATCCGCGGTCTGCAGCAGAGGCCGGTTGCGGTCGTGGCGGGTGCGTTCGTAGAGCTGCTCGGGACTGCCGCGCAGGTAAACCACCGTGCCGTTCTGGGTGAGCGCGGCACGGTTGGCTGGCGACAGCACCGCGCCCCCCCCTGTGGCGAGCACGATGCCGGTGAGCGCGCAAAGTTCGTGGATCACCGCCTCCTCACGGGCACGGAAACCAGCCTCGCCCTCGATTTCGAAAATCACCGGGATGCGCACACCGGTGCGTTCTTCCAGGACATGGTCGGCATCGTAGAAAACATGGTTCAACTGCCTGGCGAGCTGACGCCCCACGGTGGTCTTGCCTGCCCCCATGAGTCCGACGAGATAGATGTTGTCGCGCTTGGCCATGCGCCATTGTAGCGGAGGCCGACGTGCAGAAAACAGAAACCCCGGCGCGGGGCCGGGGTGCTTGCCTGTTGGCTGGTCAGTGCAGGGCGACCTGATCGCTCAAGATGCGCGGAGTGAGGAAGACCAGCAACTCCACTTTCTGATCCTGCTTGTTGGTGTTCTTAAACAAATTCCCCAGGAAAGGCATGTCGCCCAACAGCGGCACCTTGCCCACATTATTGGTGATAGTCTGCTCGTAGATACCGCCGATCACCGCCGTCTCGCCGTTGGCGACGCGCACCTGGGTCTTCACCCGGCGCGTGTCGATGGAAGGCACCGAACCGCTGCCTGGCAAGGCGACCAGTTGGCCCACCGAATCTTTCTGTACCTCCACGTTGAGGATCACGCTGTTGTTATTGAGGACTTGCGGATCCACCAGGAGACAGAGGTTGACATCCTTGAAGGCGACGGTGTACACGGGCGCCGTTCCCGACGAAGCCTGTACGGTCACGTAGGGTATCTGCGTGCCCTGAATGATGACCGCTGGGCGCTGGTTGGAAGTAACCACGCGCGGGCTGGAAATCACCTTGCCCTCGTCATTGGCCTCCATGGCGGACAGCTCCAGACTCAACAGGTTTCCGGTCACCGTATTAAGAAGCGAGAAACCGATGGACGACGTCAGGTCAGGTGCCGGCAGATTCACGTTGGGAATTGTAAGGGAACTGCTCGGTGTGGGGACATTGGAGCCCAAGGTGGGGCCCACGCCCAGCACGTTGTTGCCCTTGATCCGGCCGGCAGCATTGACGCCCAAGCGGGTACCCAGTTCACGTGACCAGTCGGAAGTCGCCAGCACGACGCGTGCCTCGATCATCACCTGGCGGGTGGGCACATCCAGCTTGGCCAGCAATTGGCGGATCTGCTGGATCTTCTGCGGCGTGTCGGTGACGATCAAAGTGTTGGTCTTGAGATCGTAGGTAGCACGGCCCCGCTTGGAAAGTATCTTCTGACTCCCCGATTCCCCGCCACTGCTCTGCGCCGGCGTCTGTGTCGGCATGGAAGTCGCGGTCGTCGACGCAGTGATGCCCTGCGCCTGGGTCGAGCAGTCCACCGAGTTGTTGGCGGAGTTGCGCGCGGCGCCGGCGGCATAGCCGTAGAGGATGCTCTGCGCGTCATCGGCGCGCAGGTAGTTGAGCGGAATGTACTCTGTCACGAGCGGCTCGAGGGCCTCCACGGCTTCCTTGCCCGCGAGTTCCTGCTTCTCGCGCGCCAGGATTTCCTCCTTGGGCGCCACCCAGATGACATTGCCGGATTTCTGCATGCCCAGGCCCTTGGCCTCCAGAATGATATGCAACGCCTGATCCCAGGGCACGTCCTTGAGCCGCAGGGTAAGCGAGCCGGTAACAGAATCGCTGGCCACGATGTTGAGGCCGGTGAAATCAGCAATTACCTGGAGCACTGAGCGTACATCGACGTTCTGGAAGTTGAGGGACAACTTCTCGCCGGTGTATTTCGGCTTGCCAGACATATCTTGGCCTTCTTTGACCGGCTTGACATCGACGACAAACTGGTTGTCCATCTGATAGGCGGAATAGTCCCAGTTGCCGGTGGGCTGGATCACCATGCGGGTGTTGTCGCCCAACGCATAGCTTTCGACATCCTGCACCGGCGTGCCGAAGCTCGACACGTCGGCCTTACGCTGCAGATTTTTGGGCAGTTCGGTGTTGATGAAGTCGACCACCACGCCTTTCGAGTCCTCGCGGATGTTGATCCCGGCCTGGCTGTCGGACAGTGTGGTAACGATGCGCGCACCACCATCAGCGCCGCGTTCGAAGTCGATATTGCGGATAGCGTGATGTGCGCCACCGGCCGCAGGCTCGGCGAAATGCCCGCTCCCCGCGCTAGCGGTTTCCATGGCCGTGGCACCCAGGCCGACGATAAGATACTTCCCCTGCACCTGGGTGTCGTATTTGGCAGCCTGATTGAGGTTGAACAC
>JAJXXS010000319.1 GCA_021780975.1 Pseudomonadota bacterium | reverse complement strand
GAAGAATTAGGGGGATTGCTCCGTAATCAAACAAAAATGAGATGCGGAGGCGCTTGCCATGCCTGAGATGACCAAGCTCAAACCGGGGGCGATCAAGGTCGGAGAGCCCCTGCTCCACGACGTTTTTGACGAAGGCGGCAATCTGCTGCTGCGTCAGGGCGTGGTGGTGGGAACGCGGGAACAGTTGGACAAGCTCTACCAGCGCGGGATGTACCAGGACGCGAGCACTGCGGCAGCAGCTGCCAAGGCAGCGGTTCCACCCAATCAGCTGCGGCGCAATCCCTTCGAGGAATTTCCGCTGCTCATCAATCAACTCAAGCTGCTCCTGTCCCATATCACCGAAAAGCACGAAGACAGCGGCAAACGGCTGCAGCGCCTGGCGCGCGAAATCCGCAAGCTGAGCTCGGAAGAGTCGGATGCCTGCATCGCCCTGGTGCATTTCCATGCGGACGAACCGACCGCGTACGAACAAACCCTGTTTCATGCCTTTCTGGCCGAGCGCCTCGGCCGCCGCCTTGAACTCCCCGAGGAACATATGGAATCGCTGGTGATGGCGGCGCTCACCGCCAACCTGGCGCTCCTGCCTCATCTGGACAGGCTCAATCAGATCAATCGGGCGCTCAACGACGAGCAGCGCGCCGTTTTGAACAAGCATCCGGGGCTTTCGGCGCAAGCCTTGATGGACGCAGGTGTCCGCGACCAGCGCTGCTTTGACGCGATACTGCAGCACCACGAGAATTTTGATGGCAGCGGATACCCCAGCGGACTCGTCGGAACGCAGATCTGCACCGAGGCCCGCATCCTGGCCATCGCCGAGCGCTACACCGCCATGGTCAACCAGCGAGCCTACCGCCCGCGCATGGCCCCCGGGCTTGCGCAGGAAAGGATCGCGGAGGCGGGCCGCCAGGATCCCGACCAGGCAGTGTATGCAGCCCTCGTCGCCGAACTCACCCCTTATCCGCCCGGGGCTTTGGTGTTGCTCGCCAATGAGGAACTGGCGGTGGTGACCCATCGCAGCGAGGATCCCCAGGTGCCCCGCGTGCGTGCGGTCGTGAGCCCCAAGGGGTTGCCGTATGGTGGCGCCTTTCTGCGCGATTGCCGCAAGTCCGAGTACCGTATCGTGCGCAGCTCCCCGGCAGAGCAGAAGCCCGCCATCGGCGCGGCCACGCTTTGGGAATACGCGTGATCTGAGCCTGCACGGGCCGGACTGCGGCGGCGTCTGCTCCGGTGACCGCCCGTTCTGAGGGATAATGCGCCGCGGCGGCCTTGCCGCACGCCCACTTCCATGCGCACCATTCCCTACTGGCGTTTGTCCAGTTTCTATTTCTTCTATTTCGCCTTCGTCGGCGCCGTCTCGCCCTACTGGGGACTGTATTTGCAGTCCCTCGATTTCACCGCCCTGCAGATCGGCGTGCTGATGTCGCTGCTGCAGGTGATGCGCGTCTTCGCGCCCAACATCTGGGGGCACTGGTCCGACCGCCTGGGGCGGCGCATTCCCATCGTCCAACTCGCCGCACTTGGCAGCACGCTGGCGTTCTGCGGCGTGTTCCTGGATCACTCCTTCTGGTGGCTGTTCGCGGTGATGGCGGCGATGAGCTTTTTCTGGAGCGCCTCGCTACCTTTGGTGGAAGCGACCACGCTTTCCCACCTGGGTGAGCACATCCATCGTTATGGCCGCATACGTCTGTGGGGTTCGGTGGGATTCATTCTCGTGGTGCTCGCGCTCGGGTACGCGCAGGATGTTCTCGGCATCGCTTGGCTGCCCTGGGCGGTGCTCGGATTCCTGGCCGGGACGGCGCTGTTTGCGCGCTGGATTCCAGAGGCGGAGGTGGGGGTGCATGCCACCGACCAGCATTCGGTCGCCACCGTGCTGCGCCAGAAGCCGGTCTGGGGCCTGCTGCTGGCGTGTTTTTTCATGGCGGCGGCGCATGGCCCCTACTACACCTTCTACACCATCTATCTGGTGGGCAGTGGCTACAGTCCCTCCCAGGTCGGATGGCTTTGGGCAGTGGGGGTGATCTGCGAGATCGCCGTGTTCTTCTGGCTGCCGCGCCTGCGCGATCCGGTACTGCTGTACCGGCTGCTGATCGGCAGCCTGCTGGCCGCCGCCGCGCGCTTCACGATCATCGCCTGGTTGCCTGGCAGCGGCGCCATGATGTTTCTGGCGCAAACCCTGCATGCGATCACCTTCGGTGTCTACCATGCGAGCGCCCTGGCGCTGATTCACCATTATTTCCGCGGGCGCCATCAGGGGCGCGGTCAGGGGCTCTACAGCAGCTTATCCTACGGTGCCGGAGGCGCCGTAGGCAGCCTGTATGCCGGCTGGGCCTGGCAGGATTTTGGCGGCCGCGGGACTTTCATGCTGGCGGCAGCGTGCGCGCTCTTCGCGGCCGCGGTGGCGTATTACTCGCGCCCTTTCAGGCCCGCAGTGGCGGCGTGAGGTGGGGCGCAAACAAGGGCACGAGCTGGGCAAAGACCTTCGGGTTGGCCGCCACGATGTTGCCGGACTCGAGATAGCCTTCGTTGCCCAACAGGTTTCCCACCATTCCTCCCGCCTCCGTCACCAGCAGCGCTCCCGCGGCGAGATCCCAGGGCTTGAGGCCGAACTCGAAAAAGCCGTCGTAGCGCCCGCAGGCCACCCAGGCCAAGTCGAGCGCAGCCGAGCCCGGCCGGCGCAGGCCGGAAGTCTTCGCCATGAGTTCGCGGAAGATGGCGAGGTAGGCGTCGGCATGCGTCATGTCGCGGAAAGGGAAGCCGGTTCCGATGAGTGTTTCCGGCAGCTTGGTGCGCTTGGCGACACGGATACGGCGGTCGTTGAGGTAGGCGCCGCCGCCGCGGCTGGCGGTAAACAGTTCGTTGCGCGCAGGGTCATACACCACGGCCTGGAACAGCTGCTGCTTGTGCTTGAGGGCGATGGATACGGCGTACTGCGGCAGGCCGTGGAGAAAGTTGGTGGTGCCATCGAGCGGATCGATGATCCACTGGTATTCCGACTGGCCGGAGGCGCCGCTTTCCTCTGCTAAAATCGCGTGGTCGGGATAGGCATCGTGCAGAATCTGGATGATGGTCTGTTCCGCCACCTGATCCACTTCGCTTACGTAGTCGCGGTCGCTCTTGCTGTGCACCGTGAGTTTGCCGAGATCGAGACTTGCCCGGCTGATGAGTGCGCCGGCTTGCCGGGCGGCCTTGATGGCCGTGTTCAGCATGGGATGCATAGCTTGTATGGCTAAAGAACGTAAGCCGATATTTTAACCTACCGTGCCGTCCTTTCTTGGATTCCACCGACCGTTTTCTTGCTTCGATTAGGGTAGTGCTGGTGCGCACCAGCCACCCCGGCAACATCGGCGCCGCCGCGCGCGCCATGAAGACCATGGGTTTGCATCGCCTGTACTTGGTGAACCCGGCGCGATTCCCCGATCCCCAGGCGGATGCGATGGCGTCCGGCGCTGGCGACGTGCTGGCCTCCGCGCAGGTGTGCGGAAGCCTTGCCGAGGCCCTGTCCGGAGCGGTCCTCGCCTGCGGAACCTCGACCCGCAAGCGCGAAATCATGGCGCGCTGGCTCACTCCCGAACAGGCTGCCCCGGAATTGCTGGCGGAAGCTGCCGCGGGGCGCGAGACGGCCCTGGTGTTCGGCAACGAAACCTACGGTCTCAGCAATGCGGAATTGGGGCAATGCCAGGCGCTTCTCACCATACCAGCGAGCGCTGCCTACAGTTCCCTCAATCTCGCCGCTGCCGTGCAGGTGTTGAGCTACGAATTGCGGCGCCAGGCTTTGGGTGCCGCCGTCTGGCCTCAGCCGGTGCTGGAGGCGGCGGATTTGCTGGAGGTCGAGCGTTTCTACGCGGACCTGGAACGCACCCTTGCCGCGCTCGGTTTTCTCGATCCGGCGTCCCCCAAGCGCCTCATGCCCAAGCTGCGGCGCCTGTTCTCGCGCACCCGCCTGGCGCGCGAGGAAATCAACATCCTGCGCGGGATACTGAGTTCCGCGGTCGCCCATGCGCCAGGCAAGATTGACTAAGCGGTCCGGATATCGCATGGTGGAGCCATGTTCCGGCATCTAAAAGAAGACATCGCCGTTGTGTTCGAGCGGGATCCGGCCGCGCGCAACACGTTTGAGGTGCTCACGACCTATCCCGGGATACATGCCATCCTCATGCACCGCCTGGCGCACTGGCTGTGGCGCCTGCGCCTGAAATGGCTGGCCCGCGTGACCGCCCATCTGGCGCGCTGGTTTACGGGCATAGAAATTCATCCGGGGGCAAGCATAGGAAGGCGCGTTTTCATCGATCACGGCATGGGGGTGGTGATCGGCGAGACCGCGGAGATAGGGGACGATTGCACGCTTTATCACGGCGTGACGCTGGGCGGCACGTCCTGGAACAAAGGCAAGCGCCATCCCACCCTCATGCCGGGTGTGGTGGTGGGGGCGGGGGCCAAGATTCTCGGACCCATCACCCTGGGGCCGGGCGCCAAGGTGGGTTCCAACGCCGTGGTGGTCAAGGACGTGCCGGAGGGCGCCACCGTGGTGGGCATACCGGGGCGCATCCTTGATCAGGATGGCGAGCGGCGGCGCCAGGCGCAAGCCGAGAAGCTGGGTTTTTCCGCCTACGCCATTTCCGCGGACATGAACGACCCCGTGGTCAAGGCCATGCACGGCCTTATCGACCACGCTGTGCGGGTGGACGAGCAGCTCGCGTTGCTGAGCGCGCAACTGCAGAAGCTGGGAGTGCAGCCGGAGACCCTACCGCCGGAAAAAGATCGCTTCGACCCGGAGTATCTGAACAAAATAGTTGACTGAATTAATCGGGTATTTTATATTTTGGCTAGATTAATTCCCTGGCAGATTGCAATGCGCTTAACAACCAAAGGCCGATTCGCCGTAACCGCCATGGTGGACTTGGCGCTGCGTGGCAGCAGCGGACCAGTCACCCTCGCCGGCATCAGCGAGCGCCAGGATATATCCCTGTCCTATCTTGAGCAGTTGTTCGGCAAACTGCGCCGTCACCATCTGGTGGAAAGCGTGCGCGGTCCTGGCGGCGGCTACTGTCTGACCAAGGCGCTTGAGGAAGTGTCGGTCGCCGATATCATCCGCGCCGTGGATGAGCCCATCGATGCGACGCAATGTGGCGGCAAGGAGAACTGCAAGGACGACGGCCGTTGCATGACGCACGACCTGTGGGTGAACCTCAATGCCAAGATTTACGAATACCTCAACTCGGTGTCTCTGGCCGAACTGGTGAACAACCAGCGATCTTCGGCTACCGCGGAACTTTCGTCCCGCTTCAAGGGCGAACGCAAGGTTGCCGCATAACTGCGCTTTACGAGGATAAGCCATGAATAACAAGCCCATCTACTTCGACTACTCAGCGACGACGCCGGTGGACCCGCGGGTGGCGGCGAAGATGATTCCGTACCTGACGGAGAAGTTTGGCAACCCGGCGAGCCGCTCGCACGCCTACGGCTGGGAG
>JAJXXS010000290.1 GCA_021780975.1 Pseudomonadota bacterium | reverse complement strand
TCTGGCGCCACCTTGCGCCTGGTCATCATCGCGTGGGCGGCATTCAATCTTCAGTTCAGCCTGGACCAGGCGACCCAGCTCACCGCGCTCGTTGCCCTCGGCGTGGCGGTGGGCGCCCTGGCGGCGGGGTGGCTCATCCCCCTGGACAAATCGGTGCACGTGCTGCCGGCCGGCATCCTGCTCGGGTTCTTTCCGGTCCTGATGATCTGGGTGCACGACTTCTGGGCAGCGGCGGCCATCCTTTTCATCATCGGCGTGTTGTCAGGTTACTTCGTCGTCCCGCTCAACGCCCTGCTGCAGCATCGCGGTCACCTTCTTATGGGCGCGGGACATTCCATCGCGCTGCAGAACTTCAATGAGAACATCGGCATCCTGGTACTCGTCAGCGCCTATGCGTTGATGGTGAAAGCGCAGTGGAACATACACACCATCATGCTGCTGTTCGGTCTGTTCATCAGCGGCATCATGACGCTGATATGGCGGCGCCACCGCCTTGATCGGGTGCATTGATACCGCCGCCCAACGCCGCAAAGAAGTCCTGCACCCGCGCCAGGCTGCGCGTGCGCGGCATGGGCGGCAGGCTCTTGAGCAGAACCCGGCCATAAGGTTTGTCGGCCAGGCGCGGATCGCAGATCATAAGCACGCCGCGGTCTGTTTCCGTGCGGATCAGGCGGCCGGCTCCCTGCTTCAGGCTTATGCAGGCTTCGGGCAGTTGATGATCCATGAAGGGATTGCCGCCGGACTGCCTGATGCGCTCCATGCGCGCGGCCACTACGGGGTCGTCGGGAGGGGTAAAGGGCAGCTTGTCGATGATGACCAGGGAAAGCGCGTTGCCCGGGATGTCCACGCCCTCCCAGAAACTCTGGCTGCCGAGCAGTACGCCATTGCCACTGCGCTGGAAAGCCTCCAGAAGTTCCCGCTTGGGTGCCTCACCCTGTACGAACAGCGGGAACCCCAAGCCCTCGGCGGCGAACACCTGCTCCAACTCGCGGCGCGCCCACTGCAGCGCCCGCAGGGAAGTGAAGAGAAAGAATGCCCGCCCCCTGCTGGCCTTGAGCACAGGCAGCGCCGCCTGGATGACCGCGCTTGTGTGCTCGCGGCTGTTGGGCGCCGGCAATCCCTGGGGCACATAGAGAAGCGCCTGGTTGACATAGTCGAAGGGGCTGGCGACCGCCAGCGTGGTGGCTTCTTCCAGCCCCAGTTGCGTCAGGAAATGGGAGAAGTCATCGCCCGCGCGCAGGGTGGCCGAGGTGAATACCCATGCGCGCCCGCCCTTTTCCAGCTGTTCGCGGAAGCGGCCCGCGATGCTCAGGGGGCTCGCATGCAGCAGCACGGAGCGCGGCGTGGTTTCCATCCAGAGCACGGCGTCTTCGGCTTCCCCGCCTTGCCAATGGGCGAGCGCCGCAAGGTGGTTCCTGGCCCGCGCATGGCACAAGGCAAGTTCTTCGCCACGCTCCGCCTGGCTGGCAAGGGCGCGCTCCAATGCCTCCATGGCCTCTCGCAGAGACCCCAGGGCGGCGGCGAATTCCCCTCTGGCAAGCGCCTGTTCTGCCGGCAGTTTCACGGCAGTTTCGGGCAGCGCCAGACGCCAATCGCGCACGGCCTTGTCGAGCGCCCGCGCACTATCTCCCAGCTGGGGAAAATCGCGTGCCGCGAGCAGTCCCTCGCGCTCGCTGTCCTGCGCCAGATCAAGCACCTGGCCTGATGCCAGCGTGGTGCCAAAGAACACTGTGGCCGCGTCGGGCAGCTGGTGGGCCTCATCAAGGATGACGGAGTGGCAGTTCGGCAGCAGTTCGCCCACCCCCTCGTCGCGCAGCCACAGGTCGGCGAAGAACAAATGATGATTGACCACCACCAATTCGGCCTCCAGGGCCTGCTTGCGCGCGCGCATGACAAAGCAGTCGCGAAACTGCGGGCAATCACTGCCCAGACAATTCTCGCGCGTGGAGGTGGCAAGTCCCCAGGCGGATGCATTTTCCGGCACCTCGCTCAATTCGCTGCGGTCGCCGCTCAGACTGCGCTCGGCAAAACGCGCCATCGCCTGCAGGTGGCCCGCCTCCTCGCGGCTACGCAAGCGTCCGCCGGCAAGCGTCCGCTCCAGATGGTGGCGGCAAAGGTAATTGGCCCGCCCTTTCAGCAAGGCCACCTGGACCGGCAAGCCGAGTGCCGCGCGCACACGCGGCAGATCGCGGTGATAGAGCTGGTCCTGCAGCGCCTTGGTGCCGGTGGACACGAGCGTCTTGCCTCCCGCCAGCAAGGCGGGTACGAGATAGGCCAAGGTTTTGCCGGTGCCGGTACCGGCTTCCGCCACCAGCACGGATTTTTCGGCCATGGCCTGGGCGACCGCCCGGCTCAACTCAAGTTGCTGCAAGCGCGGCCGATAATTCTCAACCACCCTGGAGAGGCGTCCATTTTCGGCATACAGCTCATCCAGGGCTGACAGCAACTGGGTCACAAGAAAGAGGAAAAGCCCTGCAGGCTGCATTATGGAGCAAAAACCTTTTTGCGCATGAAGTCCAAACTGACAAATACCCTGGCTGCCTTGCTGCTTCTGCTCTGTTCCCTCCCGCTCTGGGCGGAAACGGTGCATCTGAGGATGCCCTCTGGCATACCGGCCCAGGCGTCATTTCACGCCGGAAACACGGGGCAAGGCGCCGTGCTGCTGCTGCACGGTTTCTTGCAGGCTGGGGATTTTTCCACCCTGCAGCAGTTGCACGATGAACTGGCCGAAGCGGGGTACACGGTGCTGGCTCCGACCATCACCCTGGGGATCCCCGATCGGCACGAAAGCCTCGGCTGCGGCAGCCTGCACCTGACCGAAATCGGCGATGAGGTGGCGGAAGTGCAGGCCTGGGTCACCTGGCTGAAGCAACACAGCACGGGCCCCATCTATCTGCTTGGGCACAGCCATGGGGCGCGCCTCATGGTCATCTGGGCGAGCCGGCACCAGTCGCACCGCGTACAAGGCCTGCTCGCCGTCAGCCTCACCGGGGGGAAACCATCCGCCCGGCAGGAGCGCGCTCTGCGCCATCGCCTCGGCCAGCTCCCGCCCACCCAATTGGTGCACGAACCGCTCTCCTTCTGCCCGCGGTATACGGCTCCGGCGGCTGCCTACCTCGGCTATCTGCGCTGGGATGACACGCGCGTCCTGCGCACCATCGCCCATTTGCGCCCGCCGGTTGCAGTGATACTGGGCGGCGCAGACCCGAATCTGCCGCATGGCTGGGCGGCACGGCTCAGGCATGCCGGCGCTCGCGTCACGGTGCTGCCCCACGCCAGCCATTTCATGAACAGCCTGCACCAGTTTGCCTTGCTGGACTGGGTACTGGCGCAGCTGAAAGCCCCCCCCGGATCTTGAGCGCCGCCACAAAACTCTCTCTCACGGAATGGTCCAGACGGCTGTTTCTCGGCGTCCTGCTCGCAGTGCTTGGCGTTGCCGGCTGGGGCTGGGACCAGTTGCAGAACATCGACCACGAGGCGAGAAGCCATCGCGCAGAGCAAGCGCGCCACGAGCTTCAGAGCAACATGCTGACGGTGCAGAACCGTGCCCTGCAAAGCCTGCAGAAGCTTGCTGGCTGGGACGAAACGCGCCAGCAGATCTACGATCCGGGCTATTACCACTATTGGCTCGCCGACCGCCTTGCGCAGCCCGACGTGACAACCCTCTCGCGCCGCACCATCCAGCTTTATGACCGCAAGGGGTACGCCCTGGACGGCGGCCTCCCCGGCCTTCCCGCCGCCTTGCCCACCGGCCCTCCGAATGTTCTTCTCGCCCTGCCCGGCAGGGATGAACGGCATATCTTCATCTACACGGCTGTGTTGGACAGCAGCGCCAAACCCATCGGCTATGTCGGCGGTGAAGTGGACCTGCCACACCAGCTAGCCTCCCTCAATGGCCTTTCCTACACCGATCCGAACAGCCTCCACCTCGTACCCAGCATGGGCGGCGTACTGGCCGGCAAGGAACTGCTCGATGGCTTCCGCTACCAGCTCACCCCCGATAGCAACTGGGAGACCCTGCACCAGCAGATACTCAATACCTACCTAGGCCTTGCCCTGGTGGTACTGAGCGGCTTTCTCTTCCAGTTCCTGTTTATCCACTACAAGCTGGCGGGTCCGCTCAAACGCTTAGCCGAGCGCATCTATCGCCTGAATACGGGCAGCGGAGAATTGCAGGCCGTGCAGGAACTGTGCAAACCCATGCCGCTCACGGAACTGGAAGTCGTGCGCCAGGCGCTGCAGGGATTCCGCCACCGCCTCTCCGAGGCGTACCAGAGTCTAGAATCACGCAATGCCGCCTTCCGCGACCAGGCGCGCCGCGACGCCATGACAGGCGTACTCAATCGCCGTGCCTTTGAGGAGGACTGGGAAGCACTGCTCCAGCAGGCCGGGGACGGACGCCCGGTTGCGGTGGCGCTGCTGCTGTTCGACTGTGACCATTTCAAGGCCATCAACGACACCTACGGACACGCCACCGGTGACCAGGTATTGAAGGCCATCTGCTTCGTGCTAGGTCAGATCATGCGCTCGGCGGACCATCTCTACCGTCTCGGTGGGGACGAATTCGCCACCCTGCTTCCTCATGCCGACGAAGGCCAGGCCATGCGCCTCGCCCAGCGCTGTCAGAGAGCCCTTGAGGGGCACGATTTCCACCAATACGCGCTCAAGGAGCCGGTAACGATCAGCATCGGCGTGGCTGTGGATGAAGTGGCCCGCGCCGAGGACCTCACGCGCCTGCAGGCGCGTGCCGACACCGCCATGTATCGCGCCAAGCGTCCTGGCAGCGCTCGCGTCCACATTCACGGCAAGAGCGAGGCGCTCGACAGCACCCTCGTGGCCAGCCCCGAGGTGAGCGCGCTCTACCGCGCCCTGGCCGACCCCAGGCATTTTCATTTCCTCTATCAACCGCTGGTGCTTCTGTCATGCGGACGCGCCGAATACCACGAAATCCTCACCCGCGTGCAGTTGGGTCAAGGCGTCATGGGGCCGGATCGGTTCCTGGAAATCGTCCATAACCGGCGTCTGGAAAAGGATCTCGACCTGGCTGTGTTGACGCGCCTGCGCCACAGCCTGCAGGCCGGCCTGATTCCCCCAGGCAGCGGCCTGGCCATCAATCTGTTCGCACAAAGCCTGGCGTGCGGCGACATCCTCGCCATCCTGCAGGACATGGCCGCGAGCCACCCGGCCAACCCCTTCCTGCTCGAGATCACCGAGAATGCCCTCAACCAGGAAGGCGCCGAACTCGCCGCGCCCATGCTTGCGCTGCACGAAGCCGGGTTCCGCCTCGCGCTGGACGATTTCGGCAAGGCCTATTCCCCGCTCGGTTACCTGGCGGAACTGCCGGTGCAATACCTGAAATTCGACCCCGCGCTGACGCGTCAACTGCATCGCGACGACATGCGCGGCCGCATGGCAACCCGCTTCGCGCAGCTAATGCATGATGCCGGCTATCACCTCATGGCCGAAGGAGTCGA
>JAJXXS010000348.1 GCA_021780975.1 Pseudomonadota bacterium | reverse complement strand
TTCAATTTCTCAAGCAGCCGCGCCGCGACGGCGACAAGACCCCCGCCGTCATCCGCATCCACGAGTTCAAGGAAATCTACGCCAAGATGGACAACACGCAGGCCGCCGAACAGGCCGGGCGCTGTCTTGAATGCGGCAATCCTTACTGCGAGTGGAAGTGCCCGGTGCACAACTACATCCCCAACTGGCTCAAGCTGGTGACCGAAGGCAGGCTGTTCGAAGCCGCGGAACTTGCGCACCAGACCAACAGCCTGCCGGAAGTCTGCGGCCGAGTCTGCCCGCAAGACAGACTGTGCGAAGGCGCCTGTACGCTCAACGACGGGTTCGGCGCGGTGACCATAGGCCAGGTCGAGAAATACATCGCCGAGGAAGCCTTCAAGGCCGGCTGGCGCCCCGACATGAGCGGGGTGCAGCCCACCGGGAAAAAGGTCGCCGTGATCGGCGCCGGCCCCGCCGGCCTGGGCTGCGCCGACGTGCTGGCGCGCAGCGGGGTGACGCCCGTGGTGTACGACCGTTACCCGGAAATCGGTGGCCTCTTAACTTTCGGCATCCCCGAATTCAAGATGGAAAAATGGGTCATGTCGCGCCGCCGCGAAGTGCTCGAAGGCATGGGGGTGCAATTCCGGCTCAACACCGAAGTGGGCCGCGACGTGCAGATCGCCGACCTGCTCGCCCAATACGATGCCGTGTTCCTCGGCATGGGCACCTACACCTACATGAAGGGCGGCTTCCCGGGCGAGGATCTGCCCGGCGTGCTGGAAGCCCTGCCCTTTCTCATCTCCAACGCCAACCACTGCCTGGGCTATGAAAAGCCGGGCGATGTCTTCCAGGACATGAAAGGCCAGCGCGTCGTCGTACTGGGCGGCGGCGACACCGCCATGGACTGCAACCGCACCAGCATCCGCCAGGGGGCGGCCAGCGTCACCTGCGCCTACCGCCGCGACGAGAAGAACATGCCTGGTTCCAAGCGCGAGGTCGCCAATGCCAAGGAAGAGGGCGTGCAATTTCTGTGGAACCGCCAGCCGGTGGAGATCGTCGGCAACGGCAAGGTCGAAGGGGTGAAACTGGTGACGACCGAACTGGGTCCACCCGACGCGCGCGGCCGGCGCACTCCGGTGGTGGTGGAAGGCTCCGAGGAGATCGTGCCGGCCGACCGCGTCATCATCGCCTTCGGCTTCCGTCCCAACCCGCAGCCCTGGTTCGCGCCGCTGGGCATCGCCACCGATCCCGCTGGGCGCGTCATCGCCAAGGGACAGAAACACGGCTTCCAGACCGCCAACGAAAAGATCTTCGCCGGCGGCGACATGGTGCGCGGTTCCGACCTGGTGGTCACTGCGGTGTGGGAAGGCCGCGAAGCGGCCAAGGGGATACTCGCTTACCTCGGCGTCTGACCCCGCATCCCGGCGCGCCGGGATGCGTGCCGAGGCTCAGCCCCCGTAATCCAGATGCCCGTCGATGACGGTGTAGCGCACCTGGCCTTGCAGGCGCTGGCCCAGGAAGGGGGTGTTCTTGCCCTGGCTGCGCAGCAGCGCCGGACTCACCGTCCACTCCGCCGCAGGGTCGAAGACGCAGATGTCGGCGGGCGCGCCGGGGCTCAGGTGGCCGGCGTCGATGCCTAGGATCTGCGCCGGCTTCCAGGTCACCAGATCCAAGGCCCGCGGTAGCGGCACCGCCATTTCGCGCGCCCACTTGAGGGTCAGTGGCAGCAGCAGTTCCACCGCCGACGCGCCAGGGGTGGATTCGCCAAAAGGCAGCTGCTTGTCGTCTTCGTCGAGCGGAGTATGGTCCGAGCAGAGGGCATCGATGGAACCGTCCTTGAGCGCTTCCCGCAATGCGTCACGGTCCGCCAGGCTGCGCAGCGGGGGTTGCAGATTGAAATGGCTGTCGAAGCCGAGCAGGTCCATCTCCGAAAGATGCAGGTTCTGGATCGTCGTGTCGCAGCTTACGCGCACGCCCTGCAATTTGGCGGCGCGCACCATGGCGACGGATTCGCGCGCCGACAGGCGGCGCAGGTGCACGCGCACGCCGGTTTGGCGCGCCAGCAGCAGGATGGTCGAAAGCGCCACGGTTTCCGCCAGGGTGGGGATGCCTGGCAGGCCGAGGCGTGTGGCCACCGGCCCGTCATGCGCGATTCCGCCGCGCGAAAGGAAAGGATCCAGCGGACGCAGCCATAGGCTGTAGTCGAAGGTGGCGGCATATTCCATGGCGCGCAGCAGCACCTGGGTATCGGTCAGAGGGGCATCGGCGTGCGAGAAGGCGAGGCAACCGGCTTCGCTGAGTTCGGCCATTTCCGTGAGGCGCGCCCCCTCGAGCTTTTGCGTCATGGCTCCGATCGGGTAGACACGCGGGCCGGGCAGGTTGCGGGCGCGGAATTTGAGCATTTCGGTGAGGCCGGGCTCATCCAGCGGGGGGTCGGTATCCGGCGGGCACGCAAGCGAGGTAACTCCGCCCGCCGCTGCGGCAAGCATTTCCGATTCCAGCGTGGCCTTGTATTCGTAGCCCGGCTCGCGCAGGCGCACGGACAGATCGACGAGACCCGGACAAATGATGCAGCCCGCGGCATCGACCACGCGGTTGGCATGGAAGTCCGCCGGGGCGGTGCCGACAGCGACGATCTTTCCCGCCGCGATGTAGAGGTCGGCGCGGCCGTCGCGGTCGTTCTTGGGGTCGACGAGGTGGCCGTTCTTGATGTGGATCTTCATGTCAGTCATTGCCTCCGCCAGCCAGCATTGCCATCACCGCCATGCGCACCGCGATGCCGTAAGTGACCTGGGGCAGGATCACGGATTGCGGACCATCCGCCACCTCGGAATCGATTTCGACGCCTCGGTTCATCGGTCCGGGGTGCATGACGATGGCATCGGGTTTGGCGAACGCCAGCTTGGCCGTGGTCAGGCCATACTGTTTGAAATATTCCTGGGCGGAGGGGAGGCGCGCCCCCTTCATGCGCTCATTTTGCAGGCGCAGCATGATGATGACGTCGCAGTCGCGGATGCCTTCGCGCATGTCATGGAAGATCCGCACGCCCAGCCGTTCCACGCCGGGCGGGAGGAGGGTCTTGGGGGCGACGACGCGGACTTCGGGAACACCGAGCGTGGTCAGCGCGCTGATCTGCGAGCGCGCCACGCGCGAGTGCAGCACGTCGCCGACGATGGCCACGCGCAGGTGGCCGAACTCGCCCTTGTAGCGGCGGATGGTGAACATGTCGAGCAGCCCCTGGGTGGGGTGGGCGTGGCGGCCGTCGCCGGCGTTTATCACGGAGATGTGCGGGGCGACGTGACGTGCGATGAAGTGCGCCGCGCCCGACTGCGCATGGCGCACGATGAACATGTCGGCGTGCATGGCCGTGAGGTTGGCCACGGTGTCGAGGATGGTTTCCCCCTTGGTCTGGCTGGAAGTCGCGATATTCAGGTTCACCACGTCGGCGGACAGTCGCTTGGCGGCGATCTCGAAGGTCGTGCGCGTGCGCGTGGAGGGTTCGAAGAAGAGATTGAAGATGGATTTCCCGCGCAGCAGGGGGACTTTCTTGACGTCGCGTTCCCCTACATCCATGAAGGATTCGGCGGTGTCGAGGATTTGCCTGAGCGTGGCGGCGGGCAAGCCGTCAAGGGTCAGCAGGTGGTGCAGTTTTCCCTGGGAACTCAGCTGGGGGTCGGGCATGGGCTATTTGAGGGCAAGGGAGAGGCGGTCTTCAATGCGCTGCAGTTCGATGTTCTGATCCGGCGGAATGGCGAGGGTGGCGCCGACGAAATCCGGGCGGATGGGCAGTTCGTGGCCGCCGCGGTCTATCAGGACGGCGAGCTGGATCCGGCTCGGGCGGCCGTAGTCGAACAATTCGTTCATGGCGGCGCGCACGGTGCGGCCGGTGTAGAGAACATCGTCGACCAGCAGCAGCGGGCGGTCTTCCACCGCAAAGGGGATACGGGAGGGCTTGACCTGGGGGTGCAGGCCGATGCGTGAGAAGTCGTCGCGATAAAACGATATGTCGAGCACGCCCAGCGGGTAGTCGGCACCGAGAGCGTCGCGCAGTTTTTCCGCCACCCATACGCCGCCGGTATGGATGCCCACGATGGCGGTGTTTGCCGCAAGATGGGGACGTACGGCGGCCGCCAGGCGGGCGACCAGGTCTTCGGCGTCAGGCAGCGCGACGAGCATCGAGGAATCCCTGCAAGATCATTTGTGCGGCGAGGCTGTCAGCCTTGCCTTTGTTTTTCGCGCCCTGGGCCGCCAGTTCACTTTCGGCGAGTGCGCTGGTGTAGCGTTCATCGGCAAGGAAGACCGGCAGGCCGAAGCGTTTCTCCAGGGCGGCCGCAAAATTGCGTGCCGCGCGCGTCATTTCGTGTTCGGCACCGTCGGGATGGAGCGGCAGGCCTACCACCAAGGCTGCCGGCTGCCATTCTCGTACCAGGCTGGCGATGAGGTCCAGGCGCTGCTCGCGCGACTCGGCGTGCAGCGTGGTGAGCGGATGCGCGACGCCGATCTCAAGTTCGCCCTGTGCCACTCCAGTGCGCTTGAGGCCGAAGTCGAAGGCAAGCAGCGTGCCCTTGGGGATCACGCGTGGCCCGCCGTATCGGACAGGTGGCTGAAATCTATGCCTAGCAACTTCATGGCGGCTCCCAGTCTTTCTTCCGGCGTGTGATCGAATATGACCCCCGGCTCTGCCGCCACCGAGAGCCAGGCATTTTGTGCCATTTCCTGCTCCAGTTGCCCCGGCCCCCAGCCGGCGTACCCCAGGGACACCAGGAACTGGCCCGGGCCCTCGCCCTGGGCGACCGCTTCCAGCACGTCTTTGGAGGTGGTGAGGCTGACTGCGTTGTTGACCGTCAGGGTGGACTGATAGTTGTGGGTTGGCCGGTGCAGCACGAAGCCGCGCTCGGTTTGCACGGGTCCACCGTAATAGACAGCTTGGTGGCGCAGCATTTCGTCCGGCAGATCCAGGCCTATCTGTTCGAAAAGGGTGGAAAGCTCCAGCTCGATGGGGCGGTTGACCACCAGCCCCAGCGCCCCCTGGGCCCCGTGATCGCAAATGTAGGTGAGGGTGCCGGAAAAATTGGGGTCAGCCATGCTGGGCATGGCGATGAGGAAGTGGTGGGTTAGATTGACCGTATCCATGACAATCGCATTTTAGCCTTTTGCGCGTCACCCGTCCGGGCCTGCGGGCAAACGGGACGTCGCCCCTTAAGCCAGCGTATCCTCACGCCATCATGCCCGACTACGACACCGCCCTGCTTTGGCTGCGACGCGATCTGCGGCTGGGTGACCATGCTGCCCTCCACCATGCGCTCAAGACCAGCCGGCGGGTATACCCCGTTTTCGTGTTCGATCGCGACATCCTGGAGGGTTTACCTTCCGCGGACCGGCGGGTGGATTTCATCCATCGCTGCGTTGTTCTCCTCAAGGCTGACCTGGAGGCTCTCGGCAGCAGCCTTATCGTGCTGCATGGGCGGGCGCGGGAAGCCATCCCCCGCCTTGCCG
>JAJXXS010000379.1 GCA_021780975.1 Pseudomonadota bacterium | reverse complement strand
ATTTGCGCGCAGCAGGCCGCGGGTTTGCGCGGAACGCGCATTTTCCCCCCGCTGCGAGCGGCGGGGGGATGCTGGCCGGGCTGGCGTTCAACTCGGTCGCCAGTCCGTGACCGGGCTGGGCGGCGCAAGCCACGTGGCCCGGCAGGCGCGCCCTGTAAGCGGCTATCATGCGGGTTGCACGGAGCCCAAGAGCCATGAAGAACACCGCCGTACTGCTGCTGTCCTGCCCCGACCAGAGAGGACTGGTGGCGGCCATCGCCAACTTCCTGCTGGCCCACAACGCCAACATCCTGCATGCCGACCAGCACCAGGACGGCGAGCTCAAGCTCTTCCTCATGCGCGTGGAGTGGGATCTGGGCGGCTTTGCGCTGCCGCTGGCGGATTTTGCCAGGGCTTTCGCGCCCATTGCCGCGCAATACCACATGACCTGGCGCCTCGCCGAGTCGGCGCAAAAATCGCGCATGGCCGTGTTCGTCTCCAAGTTCGACCACTGCCTGGCGGATCTCCTCTACCGCTACCAGAGCGGCGAGCTGCATTGCGAGATCCCCATCATCCTCAGCAACCACGAGGACACGCGCTGGCTGGCGGAGACCTACCGGCTGCCCTACCAGCACATCGCGGTGAACCGCGACGCCAAGGAGGAGGCGGAAAAGACGCAGCTCGCCATCATGCGCGACCGCAGGGTGGACTTCATCGTCCTGGCGCGCTACATGCAGGTGCTGTCGCCGCGCTTCATCGCGCACTTCCCGCAGCGCATCATCAACATCCACCATTCCTTCCTTCCGGCCTTCCACGGCGCCAAGCCCTACCACCGCGCCTTTGAACGCGGCGTCAAGCTCATCGGCGCCACCTCGCACTATGTGACGGAAACCCTGGACGACGGCCCCATCATCGAGCAGGACGTGGCGCGCATCTCCCATCGCGACACCTTGGAAGACCTCATCCACAAGGGCGCCGACCTGGAGAAGATCGTGCTCTCGCGCGCGGTGAAATGGCACCTCGACAACCGCGTGCTGGTGTATGCCAACAAGACCGTGGTGTTCGACTGAGGGCGCCGCAGGCACCGCGCCCGTGGTGGTTTTCAGAAGCGGTACAGGTAGCGCCGGCAAGGCGTGAGGCCGGCATCCCGCGCAGGGTTGCGGCCGGGTCCGTCCCAGCGCGCCAGGCTCGCTTCCCAGTGGCTCGTCAGCTTTCCAGCAGGTCGTGGAATTCCTTGGGGATGGCGTTTCCTTCCACCAGGTTGGCGAGGATGCGCGCGCCCACCGCCACGGGGGCGAACACGACATCGGCATGGGCGAGCTTGAGGCGGTGGATGGCGTGCGCCGAACTGGCCACCGCGAGGACGCGGACATCGGGATTGAGCGCCTTGCTGGCGAGCGAGATGAAGGCGTTCTCGCCGTCATCCTCGCGCGCGGCGATGAGCAGGCGGGCGTGGCGGATGCCCGCGGAGACGAGAACCTCGTCTTCGCTTGCATCGCCCTTGATCACCGGCCAGGGGGTTTCGGCATCCGCCGTGCCATCCACCACGATCTGCACGAAATCGGTCTTGCGCGCAGTGAGTTCGCGCGCGATGTTGCGGGCCATGGAACCGCCGCCGACGAGGATGACATGGTTGCGCAGCTGCATGGGATTTCCTTTCACGTCGAAAAGCCGGTTGACCTGGCGGGCGAGGGCCGGGCCGAAGGAGGAGATGATGGCGGAGGCGAAGATGCTCAGGCCCGCGAGGATGAGGGAAACCGCGAACAGGCGCGCATCCAGGGACACCGGCACGATGTCGCCGTAGCCCACCGTGGAAAGCGTGATGACGGTGAAGTAGAGCGCGCTGGGCAGGTCCTCGATGGCGGGGTGGAAGCCCGCGCCCAGCAGATAGGCGCCGAAGGTCCCGTAGAGCAGCACGCTCAGGATGCCGCCCAGGGAGAGCAGATAGGTTCCCAGCAGGCTCAGGCGGCGAAAGTCATTGCGCCAGAACCAGAGGGCGCCGAGCAGGACGCCATGCAAGCCGGCCTCGAAATAGCGCCGGTGCAGCGCCTCGACCACGGTGGTGACCAGCAGCAGCAGGACGGCGAAGATCCATGCCGAATGCGCGCGCGTCAGCATGCCGAGGCCCAGCAGCACGAGGGCGGCGCCCAGCAGGGGCTGCGCGCCGCTGCCCAGGGAGGCGATGAGCTGCCCCGTGAGCTGGGCGTGCCCGAAATCGAGCCAGGCCGTGCCGAGTTGAAGTTGGCCTAGCCCGATGGCCAGATGCGTGAGGCCTATGGCGGCGACTGCCAGCCCCAGCAGCACATGAGGCTGCAGCAGGCGGCGCGCGAGCGATTGCAGCGTGCCTTTCCTCATGCCGGCCACCAGGCATAGAGCAGGGAGGCGAGGCAGGTGGCCGTCAGCCAAGCCACTGCCGGCAGCACGTTGCGGCGGCGCGCCAGGGCCGCGGCATAAGCCGCCTTGAGCAGGTTGTTGCTGCCGCTGGCCACCAGCACGGCGCCGACGATGGCGCTTTCGCTTACAGCATATTTGCCGGCCAGCAGCGAGAGCACGAAGGGGTCGATGTCGGTGAAGCCGACGATGAAGGCCAGCGCGTGCAGTCCCGCGCTGCCATAGCGCGCGACGATCTGCGTGGTGAGCATGGCGAAGAAGACGAAGAGCAGGGCGAACAGCAGGGCGGTGGAGAATTCCAGCGGATGGCGCGAAGGCGGCTCGGGTGCTTCGCTGCTGCGTGTGCCGGCGCGGTGCGTCAGCCACCAGGAGAAAAGCAGCGAGAGCAGCACCAGCACGGCGAAGGGCGCCGCCAGCTGCCACGCCGCGGCATGGTGGCCGAGGATGAACACCAGCACCCACAGGCGCAGATACATCATGGCCGTGGCCAGCACGATGGCCGGGCTGACGAGGCGGTCGTCCGCCGGCAGCTCGCGTCCGCGCCGTGCCAGCACCACCGTCGCGGCGGTGCTCGAATACAGGCCACCGGACAGCCCGGTGATGAGGAGGCCGCCCTGGGGCAGGAAATAGGTTTGCGCGACGTAGCCGGCATAGGAGATCCCCGACACCACGATGACCGCGAACCAGACCTGGTACCAGGTGACGGGAACGAAGGAGGCGATCATGTCCTTGGGCAGCAGCGGCAGCACCAGCCCGGCCATGAGCAGGAACTTGGCCAGGGTGATGCCCTCGCCGCTCTTGAAGGTGTCGGACAGGTGGCGGATCTTGGGCTGCGCGCCCAGCATCAGCAGCACCACCACGACGTACAGCGCCACGAACCAGGGCGGCGCGAGCAGGGAGAGCGGTCCGAGCAGGGTGGCGAGCAGGGCCACGAGATAGGGCAGCAGGCTCTCCTGGCCATCCTTGAGCTGCTGCCGGTAATCGAGCGCCAGCCACAGCCCGATGATCGCCAGGCCGAGGAAGAAGCCGTCCCAGCCGGCTTCCTGGAACAGCACGAAGCCGGCCATGGCGAGGAGGGTGAGCGTGCGCGTGGTGCCGAAGCCGAGTCCACGCTGCTGCGTGCGCAGGTAGTTGTGCAATTCCAGGCCGATGACAAAGGCGGCCAGCAGGGTGGCGCAGAAGGCCAGCAGGAGGGGCGGCAGGTTCGCGAAGGCGGACATGTTCAGGTCATGAGTTGCAAGAGGGAGGAGAGGGACGCTTCATAGCTGGCCCTGGACCGGCAGCAGGCGCAGCAGGCTGACCCCGAACTGCAGCAGGGGGCCGGTATGGGGCGGATGCTCGTAGGTTGTCTCCGCGCCCGCGGCATCGCGGGTGATCCAGACGACGTGCGAGCCGCTGCCTTCGACATCCGGCTTCAGCGCAAGGCGGTAGCTGAATGCGGGGCTCATGGCGGCATGGATCAGCTGGGCCACGGTCCTGGCGAGCGCCGGGCTTTCGATGAGCACGCCCAGTTCCGTGTTGAGCAGGGCCGAGCGCGGATCGAGGTTGTAGGAGCCGATGAAGACGTCCTGATCGTCGATGACATAGGCCTTGGCATGCAGGCTGGCCTGCGAGCTGCCGTGGCCGAACAGGCGGTGCTTGAGAGGTGTCTGGTCGGGGGCCGGCTTCAATTCGTGGAGTTCGATGCCGGCCTCGAGCATGGCCTTGCGGTAACGCTCGTAGCCTGCCTGGCTGATGAGCACGTCGTTGGTGGCGATGGAATTGGTGAGAATCGCGATGGAGACTCCCTTGCTGCGCATGCGGCGCAGCCACTCCATGCCCGTGCGGCCGGGCACCAGGTAGGGCGAGACGAGCAGCAGCTGCTTGCGCGGCTGGATGTCGAGGGCGAAAAAACGTCCCCACAGCAGCGCTGCCGGGTTGTCGTCGCCGCGCGTCTTGGCCGGCTTGTCCCACAAGGCCACGGCAGGCGCGGCGACCCATGGCGCGCTGCCGCGCGCGAGTTCGCCCACCAGGGCGTTGCTCTGCGGGGTGCCGCCGTTGGCGCGCGCCTGGTAGGCGGCCGCGGCTGCGCCCAGGCGGCGCGCGAGGGCGGGCAGGTTCTGCGCGGTCTGCGCCCAGCCGGGCAACGCGGCAGCGGGCACTGCCGACGCGCTGTTCCAGTACAGGTCGAAGGAATGCGCGAACTGCTGCACCACGGGGCCGGCGGCGAGCACGTCGAGATCGAGGAAGGACAGGCGGCTGGAGGCCTGGAAATATTCGTCGCCGATGTTGCGTCCGCCCGTGATCGCCATTTCGTTGTCGGCCACGAGCAGCTTGTTGTGCATGCGGCGGTCCACCTTGCCGCCGTCGGTGAAATATTCGTAGGCGAGCGAAAGATAGCTGTGGCTGTGGAAACGCAGTGGATTGTAGAAGCGCACGGAAATGTTCGGCGCGCGCGCCAGTGTCTGGAACAGCGGGGCCTGCGCGCCGACATTGAGGTCGTCGAGCAGCAGGCGCACGCGCACGCCGCGCTGCGCGGCGCGTAGCAGCGCATCGAGGAAGAGCTTGCCGGTGTCGTCGTCGCGCAGGATGTAGTACTGCACGTCGAGGCTCTTGCGCGCCTGGTCGATGAGCCAGAGGCGCGTGGCGAGGGCGTCGGCGCCGGAAGCCAGCAGGATGAAGCCGGACTGTGCCGCGGGCAGATGCAGCGCGGTTGTCTCGCGGCCGAGGGGCGTGGCCGGGGCGGGGGCGGGCGTCTGGCTGTGCGGCGCGGGCCGGGGCGGCTGCAGCGTGGCGCAGGCGCTGAGGCAGAGGGCGAGGAGTGCCAGTGGCAGCCGGCGCAGCAGGTGACTGAAACGCGTGCGCCCGGGCGCGGCTGGAAAAGTCAGGAAGCGCGCATCCGTTACCACTTGACCACGTGCACGGGATGGAGGGTGCGGCCGAGAAAGCGTTCGCCTATGGTCTGGAAGCGCAGCGGCACGTCCGTCACGTAGTATTCGTAGCGCGGCGATGTGTGCCCGGGGTTCTCCAGGCCGCGCTGCTGCAGCAGGAGCGCGGCCTGCTCGGCCATGGCCTCGGCGGAATCGACCAGCGCGACGCCGGGGCCGGCGACTTCCTGGAGCAGGGGCTTGAGCAGCGGATAGTGGGTGCAACCCAGCACCAGGGTGTCGATCTTCTC
>JAJXXS010000091.1 GCA_021780975.1 Pseudomonadota bacterium | reverse complement strand
GCGGCCAGCAGGGCGTCGGGCACGCCGAGATTGCCGATTTTCTTGCTTTCCGCCTCCACATAAACCGGGCGCTCGCGATCCAGGGTCCGTAGTGCCGCGGCCAGCAGGCTATCGAAATATTTTTGGCTGGGCTGGGACGTCCCCGGCAGCAGCCCCAGGAGGGAGCCGCGGTGGTTGGCGAGTGTCTCCAGATCGAGCACCTGCGCTCCCGCCTGCGCCAGCGCGGCGAGCAGCCGGCTTTTGCCGCTGCCGGTGGGGCCGCACAGCACACGGTAGCGGAATTGTGCGGGCAGGGTGTCCAATTCCTCGCGCACGGCGCGCCGGTAGGTCTTGTAGCCGCCTGGCAGAGCCTCGGCGCGAAACCCGATCTTCTGCAGCACGTGGGTCAGCGAACCGCTGCGGTTGCCGCCGCGCCAGCAATAAACCAGGGGGTGGTAGGCGATCTGCTTGGTGGCGAAGTGGGTTTCCAGGTGACGGGCGATGTTGCGTGACACCAGCCCGGCACCAGCCAATTTCGCCGCGAATGCAGATGCCTGTTTGTGCAGGGTGCCGATCTCCGCGCGCTGCGCATCGTCCAGCACCGGCAGGTTGATGGCCCCGGGAATGTGATCCTCGGCGAACTCGGCGGGCGAACGCACGTCGATGATTTCGTCAAATGAGGAGAGCTGTGCTAGGGTTGGCGCGCTTGGGGGCTTGTACACGCTTTGAACCGGATTCGAAACGGAATGGAAGACAACATCAGACTGACGCAATTCTCCCACGGGGGCGGCTGCGGCTGCAAAATCGCCCCCGCCATACTGCGTGAAATCCTTGCCCGCACGCCGCCCATGGGGGGCTACCCCGACCTTCTCGTCGGCACCGAATCGAGTGACGATGCGGCCGTCTATCGCCTCAACGCCGAACAGGCGGTCATCGCCACGACGGATTTCTTCATGCCCATCGTCGATGATCCCTACGATTTCGGCCGCATCGCCGCGACCAACGCCTTGTCCGACATCTATGCCATGGGAGGCAGGCCGCTTTTTGCGCTGGCCTTGGTGGGCATGCCCATCGACAAATTGCCGGTGGATGCCATCCAGCGAATTCTCGCCGGTGGAGAGGCAGTGTGCCGGGCGGCGGGCATTCCCATCGCCGGTGGGCACTCCATCGACGCGCCGGAACCCATCTATGGCCTGGTGGGGATCGGCCTCGTGCATCCCGAGCAGGTCAAACGCAATGACCGCGCCCGTGCTGGCGACGTTCTCATACTCGGTAAACCGATTGGTGTAGGCGTGTTGTCGGCAGCGCTGAAGAAAGGCGAACTGTCCGCGCTGGGTTACGAGCAGATGCTGGCGACTACCACTCGGCTGAATACCGTGGGTACGCGCCTGGGGCAGATGGCGCAGGTGCATGCCATGACGGACGTGACCGGCTTCGCGCTGCTCGGACATCTTCTGGAGATCTGCCGCGGCTCGCGTTTGGGCGCGGTGCTCGATTATCCCAGCGTCCCGGTATTGAGCGTGGCCCTGGAATTGGCGCAGCGCGGCTATGCCACGGGCGCGGCGGAGCGCAACTGGGCTAGCTATGGCCACGAGGTCGCGCTTCCTGCCGCCATGCCGGAGTGGCAGAGGAAGCTGCTATGCGATCCGCAGACCAGCGGAGGGCTGCTCGTGAGTTGCGCCGAGGAGGTGGCTGAGGAAGTGCTGCAGGTCTTCCGGGACGAAGGCTTCGAAGGCGCCGCCGTGGTGGGGCGTATGGAAGAGGCGGCGCCGCGCGTGCGAGTGGTGGTGTAGGCGCGGAGCGCTACTGGACGAGTTCGAGGTGCACGGCGCTGCGATCTTCCATGCGCCGTCCGTCGCTCTTGCGGCGGTCTTCCTTGAGGCCGACGGGCAGGGGTGCATCCGGGGGAGCAACACGCCTATCCCGCAGACGGCGCTCGAAGGGGATGAATTCCACCTCGTAGACCGGCAGGGGTTGCTTGGGGGACATCCTCGTGTCCTTGTGTCGGGAACTTGGCACAACTATAGAAATTTTGACGTGTCCCGGCAATACCTTATGGGCCATTCTGCATGCCGTTCGTCGGTTCGCTGTATCATTAAACCGATACCCAAGCAGTTGGGTTCGCGTTCAGTAACGACCAGGGTTTGATGCATGTTGATCTGCTGGCCGTTCCGGGCATCAGGAAAAATTTATGTGCGCCCGGTGGCCCGCTTGCGGATCAAGATCCTCGGCCAAATCCCTGATGCGGAGTCTTCGTGTTCAAAAAACAGTGGCTGATCATCCTTTTTTCTTTTGTGCTCCCCATCGCTTTCATCTGGTGGTGGTGGGGCGGCTTCAATTCTGTGCAGGTGGGCGAGCAGGTGACGGGCCCTTACCACTATGCCTATCAGGACTATGTCGGTGACCTCGCCGATGCGGGAAAAGCGCAGGCGCAGGTAAGACTGCTGCTTACCCAGGCCGGCATTCCGGTGGGCGACAGCATCACCGTGCTCATGACCGACCCGCGCAAGACACGCGAGGACAGGCAGCAGGCCCAGGTCGGCTATCTGGTGGCGGACTCTGTCAGTCAGGTGCCGGCAGGCGTCAAGCTCGCGACCGTGCCGCGCCGCCGCGTCCTCGTTGCCACTGTGCAGGCCGGCGTCATGATCGCCCCGAGCAAGGCTTATCAGGCGCTGCATGATTACCTCAAGGGGCGCGGCCAAGACATCCGCCTGCCTACGGTGGAGGTATACCACGCAGGGGATTCCATCAACCGGATGGGTGTTCTGACCGTGCAGATGGCGGAGTGATGGCGATCCTTCTGGCTGTCCTGGGCGCCTTGCTGCTGGAGCACTTTCGCCCGCTGGTACAGCCGCCTGCACATTATCGCGCCTTCGCCCGCTACAGCGATGCGCTGCGCGAAAGGCTGGATGGTGGCGAGCCACAGCAGGGCCTGCTGGCATGGGGCGCGGTGGTTCTGCCGTTTCTGGTCGCGGCTTTTGCCGTGCATGCCTGGCTGGCGGGTCTGTCGCCCGTGCTGAGCGCCGTGTTCGACGGCGCAGTGCTGTATTTCACCGGCGGTTTCAAATACTACGTGCGCGCCGCCGAGGCGGTGGGCGGCGCGTTGGGCACCGGGGATGTGGCGCAGGCGCGCGCGGCGCTGGAACGCTGGAGCAATATCGACGGCATGCAGTTCGGTCCGCACGATGTCGCGCGCGTCGGCACGGAGCGCGTGCTGGCGTTGAGTCACCGGCAGTTGTTCGGCCCGCTGTTCTGGTTCCTTGCCCTTGCCTTCGCCGGGCCAGTGGGGCCGGTGCTATACCGCCTCTCCTCCATCCTGGCACGACGGTGGGAGGGCGACGACCAGTTCGGGTATTTCGCCAGGCAGATTTTCCACTGGCTCAACTGGCCAGTCGCGCGTGTCACCGCGCTGAGTTTCGCCATCGCGGGGGATTTCGAGGATGCGATCTTTTGCTGGCGCACGCAGGCCGCGGACTGGCCGGATGCCGAGGAGGGCCTGGCGCTGGCGGCGGGGGCCGGGGCCTTGGGGGTAAGCCTGGGATCGCCCCTGCCGCTGGCCGACACGATCCTTCCCCGCCCCGAGCTGGGCCTGGGGGATGAGGCCGAGGCGCAACACATCGCCAGCGCTGTGAGCCTGGTCTGGCGCAGCCTTGCCATCTGGCTGGCGCTTGGCGTGCTTTTCGTGGTCGCCGGCTGGGCGACGTGAGCGGCATGCCTCGCTTGATTCATGGGACGGAGATTTTCCGCATGCCCGCGGCGCACGCTCCGCAAGAGCTGCCGCGCGATACTGTCGTGTGGCGGCGTGCGCGCCCGCCCCTCGCCTGTCCTCTTGATGCGTCTCGTCGTGCGCCGGGCGGGTCTTTGCGCCCGGCACTGCGCGCGACGCCAGGCCAGAACCTCCCTGGGCAGGGCATCCGGCGCGCGGATCGATAGCCCATGCTCAACCGGGTATGGAGCGGATTTTTCCTTGTCGCCTTCCTCATGGCGGGCGCCAAACTCGTCCACGGCGAGGATCTTTTCGCCCCCATCATGGAAGCGGCATTTGCTGCAGCCAAGGACGCGTTCCAGATTTCGCTTGGCCTTACCGGCGTGATGAGCCTGTGGCTTGGCGTCATGAAGGTGGGCGAGAAGGCGGGCTTTCTGCAACTCCTGAATCGCCTTCTCACGCCGCTGTTTCGCCGCCTGTTTCCGGAGGTTCCGGCTGGCCATCCGGCGCTTTCTGCCATCACCATGAACATGGCGGCCAACATGATGGGCCTGGACAACGCCGCCACGCCGCTCGGGCTCAAGGCCATGAAAGAACTGCAAAGCCTCAATCCCCGCGGTGATACGGCAAGCGACGCGCAGATACTCTTCCTCGTCATCAACACGGCTTCGGTGACGCTTCTGCCCGTCACCATATTCACCTACCGGGCGCAGATGGGGGCGCACGATCCCACCGACGTCTTCATCCCGCTCATCATCGCCAGCTTTTGCGGCACCTTGACGGGCCTCGTCGCCGTGAGTTTTTTTCAGCGCATCCGCCTGTGGGATCCGGTCACGCTCGCCTATCTCGCGGGCATGACGGCGCTGGTGTCCGGCCTGGCCGCCTACTTTCTGCATCTGCCTGCCGCGGCGATGCAGCGCCAGTCGGCACTGCTGAGTAACTTTATTTTGTTTACGGTCATCGTCGCCTTCCTGGCGGGCGCATGGTGGCGGCGCGTGAATGCGTACGAAGCCTTTATCGAGGGCGCCAAGGAGGGGTTTCAAACGGCTGTCACCATCATCCCGTATCTTGTCGCCATGCTGGTGGCTATCGCAGTATTCCGGGCGAGCGGCGCACTGGAGGATCTGGCCGAGGGAGTGAAGAGTATCGTCGCCTACCTGGGCTGGGATACCCGTTTTGTCGATGCGCTGCCCGTGGCGCTCATGAAGCCTTTCTCCGGCAGCGGCGCGCGCGCCATGATGATAGACACCATGCGGGTGTACGGCGCCGACAGCTTCGCCGGCCGCCTGGCGTCAGTGCTGCAGGGCAGCACGGAGACGACTTTCTACGTGCTGGCGGTGTATTTCGGCGCCGTGGGAATCCGGCGCACGCGCCACGCACTGGCCTGCGGCCTGATTGCCGACGCCGGTGGCCTGGTTGCGGCGATCGTCGTAAGTTACTGGTTTTTTGGCTGAGAGGCGATGACGCCTCACGGTCCTCCGCGGAGTTCGTGGCAGCGTGCTAATCTCTCTTGCAGTGCAAAATCCCGCCAAGCTGATGACTGAATACAGCACTGTGGCCGCGGTCGACCTTGGCTCCAACAGCTTCAAGCTGCAGGTCGCCAGGGTGGTGGAAAACCAGCTCTATTCCCTCGATGCGCTCAAGGAACCTGTGCGCTTGGCCGCAGGTCTCGATCACAAGAAGAACCTCACGCCGGAATCGCGCCAGCTGGCCCTCGACTGCCTGAAGCGTTTTGGCGACCGCCTGCGCGGCCTGCCGCGTGCCGCGGTGCGCTGCGTCGGCACGAGCGCGCTGCGGCAGGCCAAGAATGGCAACGAATTCCTGGTGCAGGCGGAGGCGGCGCTGGGT
>JAJXXS010000151.1 GCA_021780975.1 Pseudomonadota bacterium | reverse complement strand
CCTGCGGCGCCACCAGCAGCGGGCGCTCGGGCCGGCCCGGCGTGGGCAAGGACTCGGGCGCGCCGCCGTCCTGCGCAGCGAGCTCACCGCTGCACCAGGCCTGGTGCAGCGCCCCTGCCTGGGCCGCCTTGCGCGCCGGCTCGGGCTCGCGCAGCGCCGCCAGAATTGGCTCAAACAAATCCATTGCCGTCAGAATCCGGCTGCCCGCGCCTGACACGATCATCGCCGTACACTAATTTTCACCCGCCTCCATAAAAACTCTCGCCCAGCATTTCCTGCATGCGCCGGTAAATCCAATGTGCTTGAGCGCAAGTATCGTGTGGCACTGCGGGCAGAGCATTTCGTGCTTCCTTGCCACGCGCTTGTGGATCTTCCTGGTCGCAAAGCCATATAGCAGCAGTATGGTGATAGCGCCGGCGGTCAATATGATTTGGACATGCACCGGGACGAGCAAGCTCACCAGCAAAGGCGCAAGCATCACTGCAAACAACCCGGCCATGCTCCAATTCATCATGCGATCGAGATCGGCCTCGAAATCGAGCATTGCCCGATAAAATTCTTCTCTGTTACGCATGCCACAATCCCCCGTGCCCATGACGCCTGCCGACCGCACCCATCCCCTCGCCGCGTTTCTGGCCGCAGCCGCCCCGGCCGCGCTGCTGACCTTGGGCGGCGCGGCGACGGCGCTGGCTGCCCGTCTTTGCCCGCCGGCCTGCCGGCGCAGCCAGGCGGCGGCGGGGGAAACGCCGCACGGCCGCTACGACGCGATCCTGCTCAGCAGCGATCACGCTGCGCTCGCCGCTGCCGGCTGGGCCCAGCTGCTGGGTCATTTGCGCATCCGCGTCAGCCCGCGCGTTTGGGTGCTGGCGGAAAGCACCCACCCGCTGGCCGATGCGGATTATCGGGCCCTGGGCTTCACCTGCTTGCCGCCCTGGCGGGAGTGGCGCTGCTACGCCTACGACCTGCACTCCTACAAAGCCACGCCGGACTGGCTCAATGCCCGCTACTGGGCGCATCCGGAGCGCTGGGAGCCGTGACCGCGGGGGCGGCCGGGCGCTGCTGCCGCCGGGCCAGGAACTGTTCCGCCAGGGCCTTGTAAATAGGCTGGCGGCATATGCTGCGGGACACTGCGGTGGCGAGCAGGCTGGTCAGCATGAGCGGCACCAGCATGTCCTGGTTGTCGGTCATTTCCATGACGATGACGAAGGCGGTGATGGGTGCCTGCACCACGCCGGCGAAATAGGCGGCCATGCCCAGCACGATGACCGCGCCCGGCGCAGCGTCGGGCAGGAGCCCCGCCAGATTGGCACCGAGGCCGGCCCCCACGGCCAGCGAAGGCGAGAAGATTCCTCCCGGGATGCCGCTGATGAAGGACACCAGCGTCGCCAGCAGCTTGAGCAGTCCGTAATAAGCCGGCACTTCGCGGCTGTTCTCCAGCAGTGCACGGGATTCATCGTAGCCGGTGCCGAAGACGCTGTGCGCGGAAATCAGCCCCAGCAGCGCCAGGACCAACCCGCACAGGCCCGCGAACAGCACCGGGTGTGCACGCAGGTAGCGCCCTCCCCGCCCCGGCAGCCCGCGTCGGCTGTAGGCCAGCAGCAGGCGGCTGAACAGCCCGCCGGCCAGGCCGCCCCACAGCCCCATGAGCAGCACGGCAAGCCAGCCCTGCGCGCCGCTCACTTCGGCGTGCGTAGTACCGAAATAGGTGTAATTGCCTTGCACATAGACGGCCGCCAGGCCGGCGATGATCACCGCCGTCAGCAGGGTGCCGGAGGTCTTTTCCTCGAACGAGCGCGACATCTCCTCGATGGCGAAGACGATGCCGGCGAGCGGGGTGTTGAAGGCCGCGGCCACGCCGGCGGCGCCACCTGCCACGATCAGCGCGCGCTCGGGCAGGCGTCCCGGATAGCGCAGGTTGCGATAGAGCGCGTGCAGGATGGCCGCGCCCACCTGCACGGTGGGCCCCTCGCGGCCGACGCTGGCGCCGCCCAGCAGCCCCACGCAGGTAAGCATCATCTTGCCGAACGCCAGTTTGAGGGACAGCACCCGGCCGCGCTCGGCGCCCTCGGCCATCTTCAGCGTGGCGATGGCCTGCGGGATGCCGCTGCCTTCGGCCCCCCGGAAGTAGCGCCGCGTCACCGCCGCCACCCCGGCCAGGGTGAGCGGCGTGACCACCAGCGGCAGCCAGAATATCTGATCCACGCCCCGCTGGAACAGCTTCATGGCCGCATTGGCGCCATCGGTAAAGAGCGTCGCCGCCAGGCCTATACCGACCGCTCCGCCCCAGAAGGCGAGGCGTCGCAACCAGATGCGCAGGGATAGCCACCGCACGCGCTGGCGACGGTTGAGGCGCGGCGCGACCATGCTCAGCGCGCCGCCTCGACCATGAGCCGCTTCATCTCCGCGACCGCGGCCTGCCAGCCCACGAACAGGGCGTGGGCCACGATGGCGTGGCCGATGTTGAGCTCGTGTATGCCCGGCAGGGCGGCGATGGCGCCGACGTTGTGGTAGGTGAGGCCATGCCCGGCATTGACGGCGAGGCCCAGACCGCGCCCGTAGGCCACGGCATTCTTGATGCGGATGAATTCGCGCTCCAAGTCCTGCGGCGTGGCTGCGTCGGCATAATGGCCGGTATGGATTTCCACCACCGGCGCGCCGGCAGCCGCGGCGGCCTCGATCTGGGCGAAATCGGCATCGATGAAGAGCGACACGCGCACGCCCGCGGCCTTCAGACGGGCACAGACTTCCTGCACCTTGCCGCGCTGGGCGGCCACGTCCAGACCGCCCTCGGTGGTGAGTTCGGAACGCTTTTCCGGCACCAGACAGACATCTTGCGGCCGGACCCGTTCGGCGATGGCGAGCATCTCCTCGGTGACCGCCATTTCCAGGTTCATCTTGGTCTTCAGCACGCGGCGCAGGATCTCCACGTCCTCGTCCTGGATATGGCGGCGGTCCTCACGCAGATGCAGGGTGATGGAATCGGCTCCCGCGGTTTCCGCCTGCAAGGCCGCTTCCACCGGACTGGGATAACGGGTCTTGCGCGCCTGGCGCAGGGTGGCGATATGGTCGATGTTGACGCCGAGGAATATGCTCATAATTCGCTGAGTTCTTGCAACAACTGGCGAGTATAGAGGGCTTTGCCGCCCAGATGATGGTGGATGAGCCCACGCATCAGCAGCTTGCCTTCGAGCAGTGTCGCCGGCGCGGCGAAATCCTCCGCGGCGAGATCGAGCAAGGTGCGGCCTGATACCGCGATCCCCGGACCCTCGGCATCACCGACGCCGTGGCCGGGCAGGTAGCGGTAACGCCCTGCTGCCTGCACCGGCAGGCCGCTGCCGGCAAGGCAGTCGAGGGTGGCGGCATAACCGATTTCCTTGAGCAGATTCAATTCGAAGCGGCGCAGCAAGGGCTCCAGGCTGACGGGCCCGGCGGCAAGGGCACCCAGCGCATCGAGGTAATGCTCGAAAAGGCCCTCGTGTGGATCGTCCCGCGCCAGCAGCTTGAGCACGAGTTCGTTGAGATAGAAGCCCGCCATCAATGCCTGACCTTCCAGCGGCGCCAGCCCGCCTCGCCATTCTGCGCCATGCAGGGTGCGCAATTCACCGCGCCCGTACCAAGACAGCAGCAGGGGCACGAAGGGCTGCATGAGGCCGCGCAGCGCCGACAGAGGCCGGCGCGCGCCGCGCGCGACGATGGCGACGCGGCCGAAGTCGCGCGTGAACAGTTCCGCCACCAGGCTGGTTTCCTTGTAGGGGTAGGTGTGCAGCACGAGGCCGACTTGGTGGTTGACCGGGGCAGGTGTCGCCATGAATTCCGCTCGCCCTTGGGCGCTTACGCCCGCTATTGTGCCTTGCGTCCGCCGCGCTGTCAGGCCGGGCGCGCGCTCACTCCAGGCCCAGTTCGCGCAACATGCGCTGATCTTCCGCCCAACCGCCCTTCACTTTCACCCAGACTTCCAGATAGACGCGCGCATCGAAGGTCTTTTCCATGTCCTGGCGCGCCTGGGTGGAAATGGCCTTGAGCTTTTCGCCGCCGCGGCCGATCACGATGGCCTTGTGGCTGTCCTTGTCCACCAGGATGGTGGCGTAGATGCGCCGCAGCGTGCCCTCCGCCTCGAACTTGTCTATGGTCACGGCGGCGCCATAGGGTATCTCCTCGCCACACAGGCGGAAGAGCTTTTCGCGGATGAACTCGGCCGCAAGACGCCGCTCGCTCTGGTCGGTGACTTCGTCTTCGCCATAGAATGGCGGCCCCTCCGGCAGGCACTGCGCCAGGGCCTTGTAGAGTTCGGCGAGCCCCGTTCCCTGCTGGGCGGAAACGGGCACCACGGCCGCCGCGGGAAAAGCGGCCTGCATCTCCTGCAGGAAGGGCAGCAGGGAGGCCCGTTCCTTGATGCGGTCGAGTTTGTTCAGGACCAGGATGAGCGGCTTGCCGGCGGGAAGCAATGCGGCCACGAGCTTATCCTCGCGCCCATAGCGGCCCGCCTCGATCACCAGGATGACGGCGTCGGTGTCCGCCAGCACGGCTTTCACGCTGCGGTTCAGCGCGGCGTTGAGGCGCCCGCCGTGCCGGGTCTGGAAGCCCGGCGTGTCGACGAACACGGCCTGGAACTCGGCATCGGTATGGATGCCCAGCACGCGATGTCGCGTGGTCTGCGGCTTGCGCGATGTGATGCTGACTTTCTGGCCTACCAGACGATTGAGCAGGGTCGATTTGCCGACATTGGGCCGACCGACGATGGCGACGGTGCCGGCGCGGAAGTGCTCGCTCATGCCCGCTGCAGCCAGCCCAGCATGGCCTGGGCCGCCTCCTGCTCGGCGGCGCGGCGGCTCTTGCCACGCCCCTGGCTGACGTGGCGCTCGTCCTTGAGCCGGCACTCCACCACGAACTCCTGATCGTGGGCCTGACCTTCGGTGGCCAGCAGGCGGTACTCCGGCAAAGGCTCGCGGCGCCCCTGCAGCCATTCCTGCAGGCTGGTCTTGGCATCCTTGCCGGAAGCCTGGGGATCGATGGCGGCGATGTGCGGCGCGAGCAGCCGCCGCACCGCCGCGCTGGCGGCCTCGAAGCCGGCGTCGATAAAGATCGCGCCGATCAGCGACTCCAGCGCATCGGCCAGGATGGAAGGACGGCGGAAACCGCCGCTTTTCAATTCCCCTTCGCCCAAGCGCAGATGCTCGCCCAGCGCCAGGGACGTGGCGATATCGGCGAGGGTCTCCTGGCGCACCAGGTTGGCGCGCAGGCGCGACAGGCTGCCTTCAGGAATGAGGGGAAACGCCTCGTAGAGCTGATGGGCGGCAGCGCAGTTGAGCACCGAGTCGCCCAGAAACTCCAGGCGTTCGTTGTGCGGGCTGCCATAGCTGCGGTGGGTGAGCGCCTGGCGCAGCAGGCCGGCGTCGGCAAACGCATGGCCCAGCGCCTGCTGCAGGCGCGCTTCGTTTTTGTCAGTCACCCGAATCCGCGTTGCTCGAAGCCTGACTCGCCACCGGCTGGCCGTTGGAGGAAGCCGAAAAGTCGATCACCAGGCTGACGTTGCCTACCAGCTTGGTGCGG
>JAJXXS010000323.1 GCA_021780975.1 Pseudomonadota bacterium | reverse complement strand
ATCACCCTGGTGCCGGCGGAGGAACGCCTGTTCGGACCCGGCAGCGGGCCCATCATGGCGGCATTTACGCATCTCAACCCTCAAGGCAGTCGCTTCAGCGACGGCAGCTACGGCGTTTTTTATTGCGCCAGAGATAAGGACACCGCGGTTGCCGAGACCCGCTATCACTCGGGCCGCTTTATGGCGGCCACCTACGAACCGGCCATGCGCCTGCAGCTGCGGCTCTACACGGTGACGGCTGCGGGAGAAGTCGTTGATCTACGCGCCGCCGCGCGGGCTGACCCTGGCATCGTCGACCCGGTCGATTACAGCCACGCGCAGAGTATAGGCCGACGGCTGCACGCGGCTGGCAGCCAGGGCATCCTCTATCCCTCGGTTCGCAATCCCCGGGGCACGTGCCTGGCCGCCTTGCGCACCGGCATGTTACGAGACTGTCGGCACGCCGCCTACCTGGAATACAACTGGAACGGCCTAGCGGTCGATGCCGTATACGAGATGTCGCAACTGGCCTGACGGGTTTTTGGATACACGGAAGTGGGGTCGGGCCGCTCATGCGCGAGGCCGGTTTGGTGGACCCCCGACCCCTTTGTTACTTCGCATAATTTATATTATGTTAAATATAAACTTATGCTATAAGGGCCTGCATTCAAAACCCAGCGCCCGCCACGAAAGTACATCAAACCGCTCAATTGTCTCGAACCCTAGCAACACAATCCATAATTGTCAACAGTTAGTCTTTTGAGAGTTTCAAAGGCCATAGCAGGGGCCTCGTGCCTGCGACAAAATTGTCAATGCTCCCGTATGCAGCGATTGATCGGCCATCACAGGTATTTTTTCAGGTACGTCCACTGCACCCGAGCCAACAGGCCCATCAAAATAGCCACCGGAAACACGAACCACAGCGGCGACACCTCCACCGGCGCTGCCACATAGGCCATCCATGACAAAGCCACACCCGTGACCTGAAAATACTTGGCACGGTGATACAAAGCAGATGATTCCCGCCCGGCACAAACCCGTCGGATATAGCGGGCCGCCAGTCCGTCGGCCGTGCCCACGGCATACGCCAGCAGATAGACCGGCCAGGAGCACAACAGGATGGCCAGGCGCACCCCGGCGTCCTGGATGCGGATCATTGCCAGGTAGATCCAGTCCTGTAGCCGGTAGACCAGATCGTTGCGCACGAACAGGTCGCCGCCGTGGGTCATCGGCGAGGCCTGCGGCCCCAGGCGGGCCGCGTTGTCCATCCACTGATAAATGTGGGTCATCCGAAAAAACAACCAGAACCCCGAGCGCGCCAGGATGTTGGCGAGCCACGGCAGCGGGCTGAGTCCGCCCAGGGTGCGGGAGAGCCACAAGTCCGCGTCCAGTTGAGCCGCCGCCCGCGTCTCGGCGTCGGCGACACCCCAGACGTACTTGGCAGCGATCCAGTCCGCAAAGATCGCCAGAAGCCCCACGAGAACGATGCCCAGGAGCGTGAAAAACACGAGCTTGAACGGCCACACGAAGGCGTGCGCCGACGGATGAAAAAATGGGTGCCCCCCGCCGCCGTGCTCAGTGGCCACTGCCGCGCCCCTCCACCGTCACCCCCAGCTGCGCCAGAAACCCGCGGTAGGCGTCGTCGGGCTCCCCGCCGCCGGAATCAACGGGATCTTCCGCCTTGTTCCAGCCCTGCGGGCCGAATTCCGCCGGGGCGGCTGCCTGATAGCGCTGCGCCATTTCGGCGGCGATTTTCACCAAGTTCTCCGGCATCATGGGATCGTCACGCGCATCCGCCAACGGCAGGCGCAGCTTCATGAGGCGTCCGCCCTCGATGAGCGCGAAGGCCTGCCCCTTGGGTAGCTTGACCAAGTCCGCCGGCACCAGCATGGGCACAGCGCGGGAGGTCAGTCGATCCTCGTTTCGGGACGTGAAGTCCGTGAAATCCAGGGGGTTGTTCTCGTCGGCCGCCTGGGAGGCGGCCGTGGTCGAGACGATCTCGACCTCTTCGATCTGGTTGGTCAGAATCTCCGCCGTCTCGGCGTTCTTGACCCGGAGCATCAGGAGCGTATTGAGGTTGCCGGCCACCTGCTCGGCCTTGGCGCGGTTGCCGATCTTGGCTTCCACGTCCGACCAGGTCTGGGTGTAGACCGTGACCTGGAATCCCGCGCCACCGGCCTTGTTGAGCAGTGGCACGAATTCGTCGCCGATCAGTTCGTTGAACTCGTCGGCGTGAATGGAGATGCGTCGCCCCCCTTCCCCTACGCTCTGGCCATAGCCCACGCCGAACTTGTAGATCTTCCCGGCGATCGAGGTCAAGTCGGCGAACATGGCATTGCCGACCACCCCGGCCACCTCGTAGTCGGACAAGGCGTCCAGCCCCACATAGACAATGCCGCCCTGGTTGATGACCTGCATCCAGTCGAAGATGCTCCGGGTGTCGTCGGGGTTGAAATAATCGGGCGAGATGAGTTCGGCCATCTTCCCGGTGGTGAGCTTCTCCAGCAGCGGATAGAGCGAGGACACGAGCTTTTCGAAGTAGGTGCGGTCGTTGGAGAGGACAGACATGAGGGCGTCCCCCAGGGGGTCGTGCAGGTCGTGGTCTCGGATGTAGGCCATCATGCCGATGGCCTTGAGGCTGCGACCAGTCTTCTTGGCCTGCTCCTGCAGGCTCTTGTCCGCCCCAGCCCGGGCTTCCGGATTGAAGTCCTCCTGCCAGCCGGGGCTTACCCGATTGAGCCAGGATTCGAGGTAGGCCAGCGCCAGGCCTTCGGCGTTGGCGGCGTTCTGGTAGATGGAGTCGTAGGAGGGCTTCTGCCCCAGGGCCACCATGGCGCGCGCCAGCACGTTCACGTAGCGCCAGGCGAACTGGCGGAAGGCAGCCGATTGCCCTTCGGAGGGCAGCGGCCCGGCGGTGCGGGTTGCGACTTCCGTCACCCGCGCGAAATGCCCGACCGGGTTGTAGCGCGCGGAGATCTCCGGCCAGCCCAGATGGAAGAAACGAAACTCCCCCTCCCGGCCGCAGCGTTTGGCCTCCGCATAGACCCGCCGCAACAGGTCGGCATCGCCCTTGGGATCGAAGACGATCACCACGTCGCCGCGGCGGATGTCCTGGGTGATGAGGATCTCGGCGAAGCGTGTCTTGCCGACTCGGGTGGTCCCCAGCACCACGGTGTGACCGACCCGCTCGCCCACGTCCATCCAGACGTCGTGCTCGTTGGGCTCCACGCCGTGCAGGACCGGATCGCCTCCCACGGGCGGCAGCGGCCGCACCGGGTTCAAGGAGTGATCCGCCCGGGTGAGTCGCGCCAAACCTGCCAGGGGGCCGTGTTCGGTGAGCAGTTCCAGGCGGCGCGCCAGGTGGTAGAGCCGGGTAGGTTTGCGAAACCGGGCGTTGAACGGCTTCCTCACATCGGCCAGGCGTTGCGTGTGGCGTTGATCCCACGCAAAGCCGCGCCCCAGGAACACCATGCGCGTAGACCAGGGAATCTGATCTGCCGAGACGCGCCAGTCCGGCAGGCGGCGAAGGTTGCGCCGATAGCGCGCGAGCGCGAGGGCCTGGGAGACGCGCAGGCCTGCGACCAGCAGCAAGCCTGCGGCTGTTGGCCAGGCATAGATCTGCGGCAGGAAGAACCAACCCGGCCGCGCCGCCAGGAGGGCGGCGGCGGCAAAGGACACCCCGGCGGGGAACCACTCCACCGGGGTGCGCAGAAGGTTTTCGACGGGATAGGCCATGAACCCTGCTCAGTCGTTAGGTTTCATGAAATCACGTCCCCCGTGTCATCGTCCTCTTTGAAAGGAATCAGATGAGGATTGGGTTTTGGCAGGGGCGATACGAATCGCGCAGGTTCCTTGATGACGATGCCGGTCAGAAGGCCCCCGCCCTTGCCGTTGCGGCGGATGACCTGGTATTTGAGGACGTTGGTCTTGTTCTTCCCCCTGAGATGCCATCCCGCGCGGATGACCTCGCGCTGGATGCCGGTGCCCAGGCGGTCGCCCTCCTTGTCGGAGGGCGTGCCATCGCCCGTCTCGCCGTACTCCTGGGCAAATTCCCGGAAGATTCGGGGTGAGGCCAGGAACATGCCTTCGGCCACAAAATGCACCATGGCCCCGGATTCGTTGTACGCCAGGCGCCCGCTGGAGAGGCCTTCCTGCACCCAGGCCATGAAGCGCTGGGCGGCCTCGGGCGCGGTGGCGCCGCCGCGGGTTCGCGGCGCCACCGGGATCTCCATGGGTTTGACCCGCGCCGCCCGTACCGGCGGCGGGGTCTCGATGTCCTGCGCCATGTCCTCGTCGTCCAGATAATCATCCTGCGGCAGGTATTCGGCTTTGGCGGCGCCTGGGGGCGCCGGATTCGCGACGTCATGAGAGGGCTGCACCAGGGATTCGGAAGACTGCACCAAGGGCTGTTCCTGTGGCTTCTTGGAAGGCTTGGCCAGGATCTGCATCCGGGCTGGCCCGGAGGTCGCCGCGGCGACGGAGGCTGGCGCGGGCGTTTGCGCCGGCTGCACCAGGGTGCCGCTCTCTTGCACCAATGGCGCTTGCCCTTCGGGCGCAAGCCCCGGAGCCACCGGTGTCTGCTCCGGCAGGGGTTGGCCATCCTGCGACAGCACCACGACCCGCCCCGCCATGGGCGCGGGATAGGACGAGGGGTCCGGGTAGAGCTTGGCGAGGGGGAATCTGAGCACCGTCAGGACGTGACGATACTGCTCGCCCTCCACCTGGACCTTCCAGACCGCCCCGCCTGTGGCGGGGTTCGGGATGAGCGCGCCGTACTCCTGCCAGGTATCGAACAGCCGGTCGTTCATGTCCTCGCCGGGAAGGCCGGCGCCGGACTCGGTTTCCTTGAGATAGTCGCGCACGGCGTCCGCCAGGCGTTTGGAGACGAACCAGACATCCCCCTCATAGATCCAGCCGGCCGCCCCCGAGCGGTTCAAGGGCAATCTCGCACCCTCGACGAGCATGCGGCGCATGGCCTCCATGAGGCGCTCGATGAGGGGGACCGCGCGCGCCGTGGCGAAGCGCGTACGCGGTCCCCCCAGGAGGTTGCGGCGCACCGACTCGCCGTCGGCTTGGCGCACCAGGCCAGCCAGGGTGCCCTCCTTGGCGTCACCTCCCAGATAATCCGTCAATTCCTGCACCAGTGCCCGGTCTTCGGAGAGCCAAAGCAGCGTGGGCTGCGGCACCAATTTCTGTAGCAGGGACACCGCCAGCCGACTGTGGGCAGCGTACTGTCGTCCTTCCACGAAGTCCACCCGGTAGAACCGGGCCCCTGCCTCGACGAGGGAGCCCGCGAGCGGCGTCCAGGTGCCCTCTCCACGATCATTGCGGGTCGCCACCCGCAAATCCGAGAGCGGTTTGCCGATGTCGTGCAAGAGCGCCGCCACGAGTACCCCATAGGTCCACCGATGCTCGTGGCGCGCCATGTCCTCCGGGGCCGCCCCGGGCGGCAGGAGTTGGCCACGGCGCAGTTCCAGGGCGTATTCGGCGCATTCCAGGGTGTGGTCGATAAGCCCCCCCGGGTGGGCGTGATGATGGGCCTCGGAGGCGGGAAATAACTGCAGGAACTCGGCTAGGCGCTGCATGACG
>JAJXXS010000349.1 GCA_021780975.1 Pseudomonadota bacterium | reverse complement strand
GCTGCGGCCATGGATCTCCTCGGCGGCCCGGTCCAGCGGCGCAAGGCCGCGCTTGAGGGCATAGGCCTGCATTGCGGCGATCAGCGGCATCATGAGCAGGAAAGGCAGCACCAGGCGGCCGGCGGACTCCGCTGCCAGCGTCTCCCGTACGGTCACCCGCTGCGCGGCCTGCACCACCCCTCCGGGGGTGGCGAGGGTGTAGAGGCGCCATTGTTCGCCGTGGGCCTCCACCGTGGTATAGCCGGTCGTCGCGGAGAATGGCAGCCGAACGCTCGGATCGCTCCCAAACTCACGCACCCCCGCGGGGCTGAATACCTGGGTAAGAAAGTCGAATTCGGAAGGTTTCCGCGCCGCATAGCCAGGTTCCGCCCCATCCTCGAAGCGGTGATGCGCCAGCACCGCCAAGGCAACCTGGCGCAACTGCTCATCGAGCACCGAATTCCATTCGGCCAGCGCATTAAGATAGGAAGCCGTCACCAGCACGATGGCGCCCAGGCCCAGGGCACCCATAAGCCAGCGCGACAGATAGCGGCGTAGCGTCGTCACTTAGAACCGTTCGCGCTGCGTCCTGGACTATTCCGCCACCCAGTACCCCACGCCGCGGATGTTGCGGATCAGGTCAGCACCCAGCTTCTTGCGCAAATGATGGAGATGCACCTCGACAGCATTGCTGCCGATTTCGTCGCCGTTTCCATAAATGGCCTCCTCCAGCGCTTTGCGCGAAAGCACGGCACCGGGGCGCCGCATGAGCGCTTCCAGAATCGCCAACTCCTTGCCTGACAGGTCCACCGCGCCGCCCTTGTAGCTTACCGCCTTGCGCATGGGATCCAGCGTGAGCTCGCCACATACCATGATCGGATTGCCACTGCCCGCGTGGCGACGCAGGAGCGCGCGTACCCGGGCAACAAGTTCATCGAGATCGAAGGGTTTGACCACATAGTCGTCCGCGCCGAGATTCAAGCCGACGACACGGTCGTCGACCCCATCGCGCGCCGTCACCACGATCACCGGAACCTGATTTTCGGATGCCCGCAGGGTTTTCAGCAATTCCAAACCGTCGCGGCCAGGCAAACCCAGATCCAGCACCACCACGTGGTGAACCTTGTCAGTGATGGCAGCCTCCGCCCGGATGCCGTCCTGTACCCAGTCCACCGCGAAACCGGCTTGCTTGAGCCCTTTCTGCATGGCCTCACCGATCATAGGATCATCTTCCACCAGCAATACGCGCATGATTTCCTCTTTTGCCTAAGTCAATAAAAACGGCTGGCCTTGTACCAAGCCAATCCGCGACGCACCGCGACCAGCGTGCTGCTGGCCAGCGGAATGGCCAGCAGAACGCCGAAAAACCCGAACAGTTGGCCAAATGCCATGAGGGAGAAAATCACCCCCACGGGATGCAGGCCCACCCTTTCGCCTACCAGTTTTGGGGTAACCGCATAGGCCTCGATCAACTGCCCGACGAGAAAAACCCCCCATACCGATAACAACCCGGTCCAGGAACCGTACTGCGTGGCACCCATTAGCGTGGCAAGTATCACGCCGATGGTGGCCCCCAGGTAGGGGATGAACACCAGAACCCCCGCCAGGATACCGATGGCCAGCGCGAAATGAAGCCCGGCCAGGGCCAGGCCAACACTGTAATAGGCTGCCATGATCAGGATTACCGCCAACTGGCCGCGCAAGAATTCGCCCAATACCGTATCCAGTTCGCGGAAATAGCCTGTCACGGTGTCGTGCCAGGCACGTGGCAGATTGGTTTCTATCCATGCGACCAAACGGTCCCAGTCCCTTAATAAATAGAACATGACCACGGGAACCAGGGCCAAGTTCGCGAAAAACGCCAAAATTGCCAACGAACCGTTGCCGAGGCGCGGCAACCATGCCTGCGCGGTCCCCGAACCGACCTGGCTGAGAAGTTCCCGACGCAGGGCTTCGGCGTTGAGTTGCAGCTGCAGGCCAAGGTGGTCGTTGAGCCAGGGTAGCAGCCGGTCCTGGACCCAGGCGAGGGCTTGGGGGGCCTGCGCGGCGAGCAGGCCGAATTCGTGGCTGAGTACCGGGATGAGGACGAACAGCAGGGTTGCCGCCACGAGTGCAAGCGCCAGCATTACCAGGGCACTGCCCAAACCGCGCCGCAAGTGGAAGCGTTCCAAGCCATCCACCAACGGGTCGCATAAATACGCCAGGATTGCCGCGGCAACGAAGGGGGTGAGGATGGGCGACAGCAGCCAAACGAGCCACCCCAGCGCGAAAATCACCCCCAGGGTCAGCACAAGGCTTAAATATCGACTCGGCATGGTCGGGTAAAATAAAGATTTTAGCCCCCCATTTTCCCCCATGAACCCCTCTTACACCTACAAGGACGCCGGCGTGGACATCGACGCCGGGGACGTCCTGGTGGAGCGCATCAAGCCTCTGGCGAAGAAAACACTGCGCCCCGAAGTGCTCACCGGCATCGGCGGATTCGGCGCTCTGGTCGAAATCTCCAGGAAATATCGTGAGCCCGTCCTGGTATCGGGCACCGATGGCGTGGGCACCAAACTCAAGCTAGCCTTCCAGATGCGGCGCCATGACAGCGTGGGCATCGATCTCGTCGCCATGAGCGTGAACGATATCCTGGTGCAGGGTGCCGAGCCCCTGTTTTTCCTCGATTACTTCGCCTGCGGCCGCCTCGACGTCGACGTCGCCGCAACCGTCATTGGCGGCATTGCGCGCGGCTGCGAACTTTCCGGCTGCGCCCTGATCGGTGGCGAAACCGCCGAGATGCCCGACATGTATCCGGACGGCGAATACGACCTCGCAGGATTCGCCGTGGGAGTGGTGGAAAAATCCCGCATCATCACGGGCCAAACCATTGCGCCGGGGGATGCCGTGCTCGGCCTCGCCTCCAGTGGAGCCCACTCCAACGGCTACTCTCTGGTCCGCAAGCTGGTCGAGGTCAGCGGGGTCGACCTCGCCGGCGAATTTCATGGGCGACCTTTCGGCGACGCCCTGCTTGAACCCACGCGCATCTATGTCAAGGCGATGCTCGACGTCATGCAGCGCACTCCGGTCAAGGGCATGGCTCACATCACGGGCGGAGGGCTCACCGGCAACATTCCACGCATGCTGCCGCAAACCTGCGCTGTCGCCCTGCATCGCGATGCCTGGCAACATCCGCCACTGTTCGACTGGCTGCAGCAGACCGGCCGCATTATCGACGCGGAAATGCACCGTACCTTCAACTGCGGCATCGGCCTCGTGGCGGTGGTGGCTCAGGAGCATGCGTCCACCGCGCTCGCGGCCCTTGCCGCGGCCGGCGAACGTGCCTGGCAGATCGGCTCGGTTGTGCCCCGCAGCACCGACGGCGAACTCGTCAGCATCACGTGATCCGCGCGGTCGTCCTCATCTCGGGGCGCGGGTCCAATCTGGCAGCGCTGCTGGAAGCCGCGCTGCCGGTCGAGTTCGCCGCCGTCATCAGCAATCGGCCGCAAGCCGCCGGTCTGGCCTATGCGCGTGGACGCAGCATACCGACCATCGCCCTGGATCATCGCGACCATGTCGAGCGCTCGGCTTTCGATGCCGAACTCATGCGCCATATCGATGCCTACCAACCCGATGTGGTGGTGCTGGCTGGCTACATGCGGATTCTTACGGAAGCCTTCGTGGCCCGCTACGCAGGCCGGCTGGTCAACATCCACCCCTCCCTGCTGCCATCGTTTCCGGGCCTTGACACCCACCGGCGCGCACTCGCCGAAGGCGTAAAGATACACGGCTGCACGGTCCATTTCGTCACCAACCAAGTGGACCATGGCCCGATCATCGCCCAGGCGGCGGTACCGGTGCTGCCTGACGACACGGAAACCACCCTCGCCCTGCGCGTGCTGGTGCAGGAGCACCGCCTGTATCCCATGGCGCTGCGCTGGCTGGCGGAAGGCCGCATCACGGTGACCAACGGAGTGGCGCGTGTGTCCGGCCAGGCCAGCCAGGCACTGCTCGCTCCGATACCTGGAGATCACGCGGATTTGTCCGCCTGAGCTACAACACGTAGCGCGCCAGATCCTCGCGGCTGGCAAGCTCACCAAGGCGCTCGCTGACATAAGCCGCATCAATGACGACATGCCGGGCGCCGCCCTCCGCGGCGAGAAAGGAAATCTCCTCGAGCAGCCGCTCCATCACGGTGTGCAGACGACGCGCGCCAATGTTCTCGGTTTTCTCGTTGACATCGAAGGCAATCGCCGCGAGCCGCGTAATTCCTTCCGCGCCGAATTGGAGCTTGACACCTTCCGTCGCCAGCAGCGCCTCGTATTGCCGCGTGAGGCAGGCATCCGTATTGGTGAGGATTTTTTCGAAATCCTCGACCGACAGCGAGCCCAACTCGACCCTTATGGGAAAGCGCCCCTGCAACTCGGGAATGAGATCGGATGGTTTGGAGAGATGGAACGCTCCGCTGGCGATGAAGAGAATATGATCCGTCTTCACCATGCCGTACTTGGTGGTGACCGTGGTCCCTTCCACCAAGGGAAGCAAGTCCCGCTGCACACCCTGGCGTGAGACGTCCACCCCCTGGACGTCGGCACGCGTGGCGATCTTGTCGATTTCATCGAGGAACACGATGCCGTTCTGCTCCACTGCCGCCAGGGCGGCCTGTCGGATATCATCCTCGTTCACCAGGCGCGCCGCCTCCTCTTCGGCAAGCAGCCGCATCGCCTCGCGTATCTTGAGCTTGCGCGTCTTGCGACGCCCGGCCTGCATGTTCTGAAACATGCCCTGAATCTGGCTGGTGAGATCCTCCATGCCCGGCGGAGCGAAAATCTCCATGTGCGGCGACGCAGCAGCGACGTCGATGTCGATGTCCCTGTCATCCAATTGCCCCTCACGCAACATCTTGCGGAAGCGCTGGCGCGTCGTCGTATCCTCGATCCTGGCCTCGCCTTCGGCCGCGAAACCTGTGCCGCGCGCAGGTGGCAGCAGCACGTCGAGGATGCGCTCCTCGGCTGCCTCCTCTGCGCGGAAGCGCACCTTCGCCATCTCCTTCTCGCGCATGTCCTTGAGCGCGCTCTCCATCAGGTCGCGGATGATGGTGTCGACGTCGCGTCCGACATACCCCACCTCGGTGAACTTGGTGGCCTCCACCTTGATGAAGGGGGCATCCGCCAGCTTCGCCAGGCGACGGGCGATTTCCGTTTTTCCAACACCCGTGGGGCCGATCATGAGAATGTTCTTGGGTGTGATCTCGTGCCGCAAGGGCTCAGCCACCTGAGCCCGCCGCCAGCGGTTGCGCAGTGCCACGGCAACCGCCTTTTTGGCCGCGGCCTGCCCGACGATGTACTTATCCAGTTCGTGGACGATTTCCTTGGGCGTGAGATTATTCATAATGAATTTGGCTTAAGCGGCCCAGCTGGGGAATTAATCGAGGACTTCGATGACGTGTTGCTGGTTGGTGTAGATACAGATGTCGCCCGCAATCGCAAGAGATCTCTTGACAATGTCGACGGGCTCAAGGGCGGTATTTTCCAGCAATGCGCGCGCCGCCGCCTGAGCAAAGGCTCCTCCCGAACCGATCGCAGCGATGCCTGCCTCAGGCTCGAGCACATCGCCGGTGCCGGTAAGAATCAGGGAATGCTCCCGATCCGCGACCGCCAGC
>JAJXXS010000341.1 GCA_021780975.1 Pseudomonadota bacterium | reverse complement strand
CGAGCTTGGAGATGTCGACCTCCACCGGCGCCCCGGCCCCCAGGGCCTTGGCGCTGGGCAGCATGCTCATGATGAAGGGCAGCGCCGCCGCCACGACCCCCGCTCCCCCTACCGTCGCCGTCGCCGCTACCAGGAACTTGCGCCTCTTGGGGTCTGAGGGCGCATTGAATGATTCCCCTAAGGCTTCTTCTATGCGTATTTCATGGCTCATACGGCGTTCCTTTCGGATATGGATCAGAAGTTGGAAGATAGGTGGCGCGATAAAACATCGAGTGGGGGCGGCAATGGCAAGTGAAACCCGTCAGCATTTCACTGGTTCGTCGCAATATCCTTAAAATATACTTACGATAAAAAGATTGATAAATCTTAATATGGCAAATGTAGTCTTGAAATCCTAAACGGTCAAGAAATTTTGTTTGAGTGGAAAGCTTGATCGTGAGCGCCGAGAGGCCTCTCTGCCCCTTCTGCGCGGTTAGGCACGGTTACCCGACAGCAATCGCTTCCATGCGCAGAGCGCGTTCCACCAAAGCGGCGAGATCGCGTTCTGCGGCGACGAAATCGGCCCGTGGACGGGTTTCGGGTGGGAGCTTGAGCAGCAGGGCGATCTTTTGGTGGGTCCGCAGGATGTCCTGGTCCGCCTTTCCGCATTGGGTGACGAAATGCTCCAGCCCGCACCGGCAGGCCGTGGCCGCGACTAGTTCGTCAGCATGCAGGCCTTCCAGCAGCGATTTCTGGTGCAGATGGGCGGCATAAGCGCCGAGCAGCGTATGAGCTTGGCGCCGGACGAGGTTCGTGGCTGGCGTCCATTCTTGTGCCCAGCCCAGGAAGACGTCCGCAGGCGCCGGCCGGGCGATGGCATAGCCCTGGACCGCCTCCACATCCAGGGCTGACATGGCGTCCAGTATGGTTTCCGTTTCCACGCCTTCCACGATCAATTGCGCCCCCAGCCCGTGGGCCAGGGCGAGTACGCTTTGCACGAACACAAGGTTGCCAGGCTTTTCGTGCAGGTCGCTGACGAAACCTTGATCGAGCTTGATTTTGTCGACTGGCAATTCCTTGAGGCGCAAGAGCGAGGAATAAGCCGACCCGACATCGTCCAGAGCGATGCGTGCGCCGATGGCTTTTAGCGTCAGCAGGCGTTCGCGCGCAGCCGGCACCGAGAGGAAGTCGCCGTTCTCCAGAATTTCTAGCGTTACCCGATGGGGTTCAATCGTGGTGGTGGAGATCGCTTCGACCAGGCGGGCTGATGCATCCTGGTCGAGCAGGACATCGGGGTCGACGTTGATGGAGAGCTCAAGCTGCATGCCAACGGCATCCAGTTTTTTTAGGAGGGCGAGGCCCTGTACCAGCATCAAGCGGCTGAGTTCGAGCCGCTCCTTGAGCCCCAGCAGCGGAAGAAATTCGGACGGCGACAGGATGCGGTTCCCGTCACGCAGACGCGCCAGCGCCTCGACACCGATGAGCCTGCGGTCACGCAGCGACAGGATGGGCTGGAAATAGGCCACTGCATCCTCCGCCAGCCGTTCGCGCAAGCGCAGCGCCGTGCTCACCTCGCCGGGGTTGAAATATTGCCAGAACCGCTCGCGCGAGCGTTTCTTGCTCTTGATCGCGTAAAGCGCCTGGTCCGCATGGCGCAGCAGGCCGTCGGAGTCGACGTCATCGAACGGGTAGAGCGTGAGGCCGACGCTGCCCCCTACCTGGATGCTGGCGCCATCGGGCAGCACAAATGGCTCCGCGACGGCGCGCTCGATTCTTTCCAGGGCGGCCTCAAGGTCGTTCATGTGCGGAATGTCCTCGAAGACGAAGATGAATTCGTCGCCCCCGAGGCGGGCGACGAAGTCGGTCTTTCTGGCCCCTTGGAGAAGCCGTTGGCCGAGTTCCTTGAGCAGGGCATCGCCGGCGGCATGCCCATGGGTGTCGTTGACGGGCTTGAAGTCGTCCAGGTCGAGCATGGCCACGGCGAGCAGTTTTTCATGGTGATCGGCACGCGCCTTGGCCTCGTTGAGATAGCCGGCAAGCTGGTTGCGGTTGGGCAGTCCCGTGAGATGGTCATGGCCGGCGAGCCAGTGCTGCTGGTCCCTTTCCTCGCGCAGGGCACGGCGCAAGTCCATGTGATCCAGGGCCTCGTTGAGGAGGAGGCCGAGACGCCTGAGCATGAGGAAATCGTCCGCAACCAGATCTTGGTAGCCTGTCAGGCCACGCAGGAGCAGGGCGCAGCAGTTGGCGCTCTCGTGCATCAAGGGGAGGATGGCAGTGTGGTCCACCGCCGTGTGCACCAGCGTACGCGCATGCGCGGCGCGTTGCATCAATTCGCCTATATCCGGCGTCACCGGGATATCCTTGGTCGGCTTCTCCCAGTACACCTCAGCTTCGCGTGCGAGGCCGTTGTGTTCGATCATCCGCGCGATTTTTTTCAGCAGGTATTGGGGCTGATCGGTTTGCAGAGCCAATTGCCCGGCGGCCGACAATGATTGCTCGTAGACGTGGTTGCGCTGCAGATTGCGCGCCATGGCGGCAATGCGGCGGTAGCCGAGGAACGTCATCATGAGCAGCAACGCGAGGCCCGCGAAGGTCGGCCACATATGACTCCACCACAAGGTGGTGAGATTCTGCAGGGGAATCGCCACATAAGCGACGACGCGGTAGCCCGGCACCCGCCGCCAGACCACCAGCCGCTGGAACGGGTGGCTGCTGGGGTCGGCGTTCATGTAGCCGACGGCCACCCCTGTGCGCGCTCCAGGGTGGCGTTCCAGGTCCTGGAACAAAATTCCGGTGCGGCGCTTGGCGTAGAACGCCGCGAGGTCTTTCGTATGAGGCTGCGGCCAGCGCGCCAGGAGATGGCCGTCAGTGCGTATCATGCCGACGGCAATCTCGGGGTATGCCGAGGTGAGGACGCTGCTGACGGATTTGAGTCGGCTGAGCATCACGCTCGATGAAATGGGCATGCCTATGATGGCCAGCAAATGGCCTTGTCTATCACGCACGGGGTAGCGCAGCGGGGTGACCAGATGATGCAAAACCGCACCCATCACGGGCCAGCCTATCTCCAATCCTGTCTGTTGCGCGGCTTCATCCACTCCGGGGAGGATGGACCGGTACTTGGACAGGTCGGGCAGTTGCGCACGGGGCATGGTGGCACTGGCGATGATCTGTTTGTTGGCGTTGACCAGGTTCAGGGTGATGGCCTGGGGAATCAGCGGTAGGTTGTCTTTCAGCAGCTGGCGGGCCTGGTCAGGATGCTGCAGCACCGAGGGGTGGCTTGTGATTTCCCGCGCCATGATGCGCGCGAGTAGTTCGGCGTTGGCATAGTGCTCGTGAAGTCCGCTGGCGAAGAAGGCGGTCTGCGCCTGCAATCGCGCGATGGCCTCGTGGTTCACCTGCCGCCACGTACGCCAGGCGACCGCGCAGACCAGCGCTATCACGGTGGCAGACAACAGGGTCAGGCCCCACGCCATGCGGCGCAGGTCCGGGGGGTCGAACGCGTGGCCGGACGCTGACCTGCTCGGTGATGTGGACAGCGTAAGTTTCATGGCATGCCGGAGCTTATTTTTCCTGTTGATGGTTTCGTCATGTCGTAACGGCGGTGCCGCCCGTACTAGCGCGTCGTGGGATTTCCTTGCCCAAGAAACCCTTCTCCACCTGCTTGCGCCAGGGGCGGCCGTCTACTGAATATCGTCCGGGCAGGGAATTAATTTAGCCGGGGATGGGGCGCGGAAGCTCCTGGGCACAGCCGTTGCTTATCTGTCGATTAAGAAAGCGGGGCGTTGCTTGGGCCGAACAGCGAGAGCTGCCAGGCGGCTCAGCGCCATTCCACCAGTTGAGCCAGCGGCAGGCGCTGCTTGGCGCCTGCCGGGTGCGCGCAGCGGCCCAGCGCGAGCACCAGGGCTATGGCCTCGCGCTGCGCGTCGATGCCTAGCACGGCGGCCAGCGCGGCTTCGTCGAAGCCGCCGATGGGACAACTATCCAGGCCGGCGGCGGTGGCCGCCAGCATCATCTGCGCTGACGCCAGTATGCATTGCGCAATGGCCCAGGCGCGGACATCCGTGGCGGCATGAAACGCGCGGTAGGCGGCGAGGCCGGCGGCGGCATCGTCGGCGTGCTCGCGCGCCAACCGCGCCTGCAGTACCGAGCTGTCGGGCTGCATATCCGCGATGCTGGCAAGAATGACCACCAGCGCACCCGCCGTGACCGCCTGGGTCTGGCCGAAGCAGGCCGCCTGCAACTGCGGCAGGCGCGCCGGGTCCGGCACGACCAGGAAACGCCAGGGTTCCAGGCCGAAGGAGGAGGGGGCCAACCGCCCCGCCTCCAGCACCACCTGCAGGTCGCCGTCGCGGACGCTCTCGCCGGGCAGGAAAGCATGGCAGGCATGGCGGCGGCGCATGAGGTTGAGCAGGGCTAGGGTTTCCATCATGGCGGCGCTCCAGCGCAATCTGACGTTGTTCATTTTAGCCGCGCGCTGGAGGAGGCCGCAGGCTGCGGGGGCGATAAAATCCAGCCATGGATGCCGCCTCCACCTCATACGCCGTCGCCCTGGAGCGGCTGGTCGCCCTGCGCTGGATCGCCCTGGCCATGCTCGCAGCGGTGGTGGCGGCGGTGCGCTGGGCGCTCGGGGTCGGCTTGCCCTGGGGTACGCTGGCGCTGATCCTGGCGGGGCAGGCCGGACTTAATCTTATGAGCCAGCGGCGCCTGCGTGCCGGCGTCGCCGTGGGGGCGATGGAGTATGGGGCCCAACTGCTGGCGGATACCACGGCCTGGGGTGTGCTGCTGTTTCTCACCGGCGGCTGGTACAACCCCTTCGTGTCGCTGCTGCTGGTGCCGGTGGTGCTGGCGGCGGCCACGCTGCCGAAAGCGGGGAGCGTGGCGCTTGCCGGCTATGCCGTGCTGGCCTACAGCCTGTTGGCGCGCTATCACCTGTCGCTGCCGATCTCGGGCGAGCACGCCATGCGCCTGCACCTGCTCGGCATGTGGTTCAACTTCGTGCTCTCGGCTGTGCTGGTGGTCGGCTTCATGCTGCGCCTGCGCGGCCAACTGACGCAGCGCGATGCCGCGCTCAATCAGGCGCGCGAGGCGGCTCTGCGCGATGAGCGGGTGCTGGCCCTGGGCGTACAGGCGGCCAGCACGGTGCACGAACTGGCCACGCCCCTCAACACCCTGGCTGTGGGTTTGGACAACCTGCGTCTGCTGCCGCCGGGCGAGCAGGGCGCGGAATTGCAGCGCATGGAGCAGCAGGTCGCGCGCTGCCGGCGCGTGCTGCAGCAACTGCGCGAAACCGGCCGTGAGGGGCCGCGCGTCGCGCCGCTGGGCGGCTGGTTGGAGGACATCGTGCGCGACTGGCAGGTGGTGCGCCCGGATAGCCGCCTGGAGCTGGCGGTGGATGCCGCGCTCGCGAAGCGCCAGCTGCGCCTGGATGACGCGCTGCGCCAGGCCATCTTCAATCTGCTGGACAATGCGGCGCGCGCTTCGGCGGAGCCGCTGCGCATGGCCGCCCGGCTGGAGCGAGAGGCGGTGGAACTGGAAATCGTCGATCGCGGACCCGGCTATGAGGACGCCACGCCGGCCCATGCGCTCGGCATCGGTCTGCTGCTGACGCGTGCTGCGCTGGAACGCCTGGGAGGCGATCTGCA
>JAJXXS010000043.1 GCA_021780975.1 Pseudomonadota bacterium | reverse complement strand
CAGCCCGCTTGCGCGGAACCAGGCTTTCCGCCCAGAAAGGCCGCTTGGTAGCGGACATGATCAGGGGCCTTCCCGTGGACAAGGCGTTGAACGTCCTCGCCTTTAGTCCCAGGAAAGGGGCCACCGTGATCAAGAAGGTGCTCGAGTCGGCAATCGCCAACGCCGAGCACAATGAAGGTGCGGACATCGATGCCCTCAAGGTCAAGACAATTTATGTTGATCAGGGGAGCACGCTCAAACGGTTTACTGCCCGTGCCAAAGGGCGCGGCAACCGGATTTCGAAACCAACCTGTCACATCACCGTGACGGTCGGAGACTGAGGACACCGCATATGGGACAAAAAATCCATCCGATCGGCTTTCGTCTGGGCGTGCAGCGTTCGTGGACCGCCAAATGGTACGGCTCGAACAAGAATTTCGCGGAGACGCTGAACGAGGATCTCAAGGTGCGCAGCTTCTTGCGCAAGAAGCTGGCGCATGCGTCCGTGAGCAAGATCCAGATCGAGCGTCCGGCAAAAAACGCCCGCATCACCATTTTCAGCGCCCGCCCGGGCGTTGTGATCGGCAAGAAGGGCGAGGATATCGAAGCCTTGCGCGGGCAACTGGCGCGGCTCATGTCGGTCCCCGTCCATGTCAACATCGAAGAGGTGCGCAAGCCGGAAGTGGACGCGCAGATCATTGCCGACAGCATCGCGCAGCAGCTGGAAAAACGCGTTATGTTCCGCCGCGCCATGAAGCGTGCCATGCAGAACGCCATGCGCTTGGGTGCACAAGGAATCAAGATCATGAGCTCCGGGCGACTCAACGGCGCAGAGATCGCACGTACTGAATGGTATCGCGAGGGCAGGGTGCCACTGCATACCCTGCGCGCCGAGATCGATTATGGCTTTTCCGAGGCCAAAACCACTTACGGTGTCATTGGCATCAAGGTCTGGGTTTACAAAGGCGACAGTCTGCAGCGTGGCGAGCAACCGGTAGCGGCGGAGCCGGAGAAACGCAGTAAAAAACCAGGAGTGAAGCATGCTGCAGCCAGCTAGACGCAAGTACCGCAAGGAACAGAAAGGTCGCAATACCGGGGTCGCCACGCGCGGCGCCAAGGTGAGTTTTGGCGAATTCGGACTCAAGGCAGTGGGGCGCGGCAGGCTTACGGCGCGCCAGATTGAAGCGGCGCGCCGCGCCATGACACGCCACATCAAGCGTGGGGGACGTATCTGGATCCGCATCTTCCCGGACAAGCCGATTTCCAAGAAGCCGGCTGAAGTGCGCATGGGGAACGGCAAGGGAAGCCCGGAATATTATGTTGCGGAAATCCAGCCGGGTAAGGTTCTTTATGAAATGGATGGTGTGACCGAGGAACTGGCCCGGGAGGCCTTTCGTTTGGCGGCAGCCAAGCTGCCCATTGCCACCACCTTTGTCAGCCGCATGATCGGGAGTTGAGGATGAAGGCAAGCGAACTGCGTGGTCTGGAGGTTGGCAAGCTGCATGCCGAGTTGGAAAATCTGTTGCGTGCGCATTTTGCGTTGCGCATGCAGGTGAGCACGCAGCAGTCAAACAAGACCGCCGATTTGGGCAAGATTCGGCGCGATATCGCCCGCGTCAAAACAGTTTTGCATGAAAAGGTGCAGGGATGACTGATACGGTGAAGTCGGTGCGTAGCCTGCTGGGGCGGGTGGTCAGCGACAAGATGGACAAGAGCGTAACCGTTCTCGTGGAGCGGCGGGTCAAGCATCCCGTGATCGGGAAAGTTATTCGTCGCAGCAAGAAATACCATGCCCACGACGAGAACAATGAATATCGGGAAGGCGACCTGGTCGAGATTCAGGAGAGCAAACCCATATCCAAGACCAAGAGTTGGCGGGTTTCGCGCCTGGTCGAAAGGGCTGTGTCGTAGGGCTTGCGTTCTCTGGCGAAGCTCGGGTACAATCTGCGGCTTTCGTGGCCGCCCTGACATGGGTGGTTTCGCTTTCCCTTAAAAACAGACGGGATCCAAGACTGGTTGGCGTTGCTGGCCAAGTTGGAGGAAAAAATCATGATTCAAATGCAGTCCATACTCGATGTGGCTGACAACACGGGTGCGCGTTCGGTGATGTGCATCAAGGTGCTGGGCGGGAGCCATCGCCGTTACGCGGGGATAGGCGACATCATCAAGGTGAGCATCAAGGATGCGGCGCCTCGCGGCCGGGTTAAAAAAGGCGACGTGTATAACGCCGTGGTCGTTCGTACGGCCAAGGGCGTCCGGCGCCCGGACGGCTCGATTGTCCGCTTTGATGGTAACGCGGCCGTTCTTCTCAATAACAAACTTGAGCCGATTGGCACCCGTATCTTTGGCCCGGTGACCCGTGAGCTGCGTAGCGAACGCTTCATGAAGATTGTTTCTCTCGCGCCTGAAGTTTTGTGAGGCAAAAAATGGCTCGTATACATAAAGGTGATCGTGTCGTTGTCCTTGCCGGCAAGGACAAGGGCAAACGCGGCACTGTGCTGCGGGTGCTGGATGATGGCAGCGTTGTGGTGGAAGGGGTGAACAAGGCGAAGAAACACGTCAAGCCCAATCCCATGCGCAACACTCCCGGTGGCATCGTGGAAAAGGAGATGCCGATTCATGGCTCCAATCTGGCGCTCTTCAATCCGGCGACAGGCAAGGGTGGCCGCATCGGCAGCAAGATTCTGGACGACGGGCGCAAGGTGCGCGTGTTTAAGTCCGGTGGTGAAATGGTTGACGCTTGAGGCGAGATATGACACGTCTGCAAGGCTATTATCGCGAAACGATTGTCCCCGAACTGATCAAGCAGTTTGGTTACAAATCCCTAATGGAAGTGCCGCGCATCACAAAGATCACTCTGAATATGGGTGTGGGCGAGGCAGTGGCCGATAAGAAAATCATGGAGTTTGCCGTTGGCGATATGCAAAAGATCGCCGGACAAAAACCTGTGGTTACCAAGGCGCGCAAGTCGATCGCGGGGTTCAAGATTCGCGATGGCTACCCCATCGGGTGCAAAGTCACGCTGCGTCGGGCGCGCATGTATGAATTCCTCGACCGGCTGGTGAGCATTGCCATCCCTAGGGTGCGCGATTTTCGCGGGATATCCTCGCGCGCCTTCGATGGCCGCGGTAACTACAACATGGGCGTGCGCGAGCAGATCATCTTTCCGGAAATCGAATACGACAAGATCGATGCGCTTCGCGGCATGAACATCACGATTACCACCACCGCGAAGACCGACGACGAAGGCCGGGCGCTGCTGGCGGCCTTTAAGTTCCCATTCAAGAATTGAGACATTTGCATGGCCAAGAAATCGCTTGTTAATCGCGAAGCAAAGCGGGCGCGCCTGGTGAAGAAGTACGCCGCCAAGCACGCCGCTCTTAAGAGCCAAGCCAAGGATGCCAAGTTGACACCCGAGGAACGCATGGCTGCGCAGCTGGCGCTTCAGCAACTGCCGCGCAACGCGAATCCTACGCGCCAACGCAATCGCTGCCAGTTGACGGGGCGCCCGCGGGGTGTGTTCAGAAAATTTGGGCTGGCGCGCACCAAGTTGCGTGAAGCGGCCATGCGCGGGGAGATTCCCGGCATAGTCAAGGCCAGCTGGTAGGGGGACAAGAGATGAGCATGAGTGATCCCATCGCCGATATGCTGACACGCATTCGCAATGCCCAGGCCATGGAAAAGGTCGAGGTCGCGATGCCTGCTTCCAAAGTCAAATCTGCGATTGCCAAGGTTCTCAAGGACGAAGGCTACGTCGAGGACTTCCGCGTCGACGGTAATGGCGCCCATCTGCAGCTGGTTATTCAGCTTAAGTACTATGCCGGGCGTCCGGTCATCGAGAAAATCGAGCGCATAAGCCGTCCCGGGCTGCGGATTTATAAGGGAGCCGACCAGCTTCCCAAGGTAATGAACGGGCTGGGTGTCGCGGTTGTTTCCACCTCTAAAGGCGTCATGACCGATCGGCATGCCCGCGCTCAAGGCGTGGGCGGTGAAGTGCTGTGCATCGTCGCCTGAGGATAATGTCATGTCACGTATAGCCAAATACCCGGTTCCGCTGCCGAAGGGCGTGGATGTCACTCTGGGCGAGCAGATCGTCGTCAAGGGGCCTCTCGGTACGTTGAAGATGCCGGCCGCCGCAGGTGTGGAAGTCGCCAACGAGAATGGGCATCTGGTCTGCAAAGCCCTGGATGGCTCCAATCGGGCCAATGCCATGTCGGGCACCGTGCGCGCTCTGTTGGCCAACATGGTCGCCGGTGTTAGCAAGGGCTTCGAAAAGAAGTTGACCCTCGTGGGCGTCGGCTATCGGGCGCAGGTGCAGGGTGCAGTGCTCAACCTGAGTCTGGGTTTTTCCCATCCGGTGGCGCATAAGATGCCTGAGGGGATCAAGGTGGAAACCCCGACGCAGACCGAGATTCTGATCAAGGGTATCGATCGCCAGTTGGTTGGGCAGGTCGCTGCCGATGTCCGTGCCTATCGGCCTCCGGAGCCCTACAAGGGCAAAGGGGTGCGTTACGCCGACGAGGTGGTGGTTCTCAAGGAAACCAAGAAGAAGTGATAGCGTGAGGCTTAGGCTATGAACAGTAAGATGACTCGCACGCGGCGCGCCAGCAGGACGCGCGCGAAGATCGCGGCGGGAAACGCAGTGCGCCTGACGGTGTTTCGCAGCAATTGCCATATCTACGCGCAGGTAATTTCCAGCGACGGGAGCCGGATTCTGGCCAGCGCGTCTACGGCGGAAAAAGACGTGCGGGCCCAGTTCGCCAATGGCGGCACTGCTGCGGCTGCGGCTGCGGTCGGCAAGCGCATCGCGGAAAGGGCGAAGGGCGCCGGCATCGAGCGCGTCGCCTTTGACCGGGCGGGCTACAAGTATCACGGGCGGGTGAAAGCACTCGCCGAAGCAGCCCGTGAAAACGGTTTGAATTTTTAAGCGGGGCGGATATGGCTCGTAACGAAACCCAGGAAGAACGCGGCGACGGCCTGCGGGAAAAGATGGTGGCCGTCAATCGTGTCACCAAGGTGGTAAAGGGCGGCCGAATTCTCGGCTTCGCTGCGCTCACCGTGGTAGGCGATGGCGATGGCGCTATCGGCATGGGCAAGGGCAAATCCCGCGAAGTGCCGGTGGCCGTGCAGAAAGCCATGGAAGAGGCGCGCCGCAAGATGGTGAAAATCAGCCTCAAGAACGGCACATTCCACCACCCCGTGGTGGGCAAGCATGGCGCCTCGGTGGTGCTCATCCAGCCGGCTTCCGAAGGTACGGGAATCATCGCCGGCGGTGCCATGAGGGCAGTGTTCGAAGTGATGGGGGTCGAGAACGTCCTGGCGAAGAGCTTGGGTTCCACCAATCCCTATAACGTCGTGCGCGCCACCATCAATGGTTTGATGCAAATGTCCACGCCGGCCGAGGTCGCTGCCAAGCGCGGCAAGTCGGTGGAAGAGATTTTGGGGTAAGCAATGAACACAGTCAAAACCTTCAAGGTGACCCTGGTCAAAAGCTTGATCGGCTGCAAGGCCAATCATCGCCTGTGCGCGCGTGGCCTTGGATTGCGGCGGCTGCGTCATTGCGTGGAAGTCGCTGATACCCCGGCCAATCGCGGTATGGCAAACAAGATTGCATATCTCCTGAAAATGGAGGGTTGAATGGACCTGAA
>JAJXXS010000175.1 GCA_021780975.1 Pseudomonadota bacterium | reverse complement strand
GGCCACGCCTTCGTAGGCGATGGCGGCGGCATCGACGCCGCCGTAGATCACGGCGGAAGCCGCAGGGCGGCGCAGGCTCACGTCCACCGGCAGGCCGAGGATGGCGCGCGCGTGCAGTTCGAATTCGCTGAGGCGCTGGCTGGCGAGCGTGACCAGCCCGGTGTCGTGCGGGCGCGGCGAGACCTCGGAGAACCACACCTGGTCGCCCTTGACGAACAGTTCCACGCCGAAGAGGCCGAGGCCGCCGAGATTGCCTGTGACGCTGCGTGCGATGTGGCGGCTGGCCTGCAGGGCGGCCTCGCTCATGGGCTGCGGCTGCCAGGATTCGACATAATCGCCCTTCACCTGCAGGTGGCCGATGGGCTCGCAAAAATAGGTCTCGGTGTCTCCCGCAAGGTTTTTTGCGCGCACGGTGAGCTGGGTGATTTCGTAGTCGAAGTCGATGTAGCCCTCCACGATCACGCGTCCGCGCCCGACGCGTCCGCCGCGCATGGCGTAATCCCACGCCGCGGCGATTTCCTCCGGGCCGTCGATGCGGCTCTGTCCCTTGCCCGAGGAGGACATCACCGGCTTGATCAGGCAGGGGTAGCCGATGTCGGCGATGGCGGCCTGCAGTTCCGGCAGCGTGTCGGCAAAGCGATAAGGCGAGGTCGGCAAGCCCAACTCCTCGGCTGCCAGGCGGCGGATGCCCTCGCGGTTCATGGTGAGCCAGGCCGCGCGCGCGGTGGGGATGACCTGCGCCAGCCCGGCTTCCTCGATGCGCAGCAACTCGGCGGTGGCGATGGCCTCGATTTCCGGCACGATCAGATGCGGCTTTTCCGTTTCCACCAGCGCGCGCAGGGCGGCGGCGTCGGTCATGTCGATGACATGGGCACGGTGTGCCACCTGGTGGCCGGGGGCGTGAGGGTAGCGGTCCACGGCGACGACTTCCACCCCCAGGCGTTGCAGGGCGATGATCACTTCCTTGCCCAGCTCGCCGGCGCCCAGCAGCATGACGCGCGTGGCGGTAGCGGAGAGCGGGGTGCCGATCTTCATGACTGTAAGGGTTTGCGGGCGGAGTTGCGATTGTAGCGGAAGCCTGCGGTCAACCTCGCAGCGCGGCCTCCACCCTCTCCAGTGCCGTGCGGACGATGGCGCGCGGGGCGCCGAGGTTGAGGCGCATGAAGCCGCTGCCCGCCTGGCCGAACGTCGCACCCGGGCTCAAGCCGACGCGCGCCCGATGCACGAAGAAATCCTGCAGTTCCGCATCGCTCTTATCCATGCCGCGGCAGTCAAGCCACAGCAAGCAAGTGCCCTGGGGCGCAACCGCCTCGATGCCATGAAGCCGCTGCGCACTGAAATCCTGGGCGTAGTCGCGCGTGGCGGCGAGATAGGCGAGGAGATCGTCCAGCCAGGGGCCGCCGTGGCGGTAGGCCGCCTCGCAGGCGGCGATGCTGAAGGGATTGCTGGCGGTCAGGCTCAGTTGCGCAAAGCTCCTGCGCAGCGCGGCGCGATGCCGCGCATCGGGCACGACCAAGGCGGAGAGGCCGAGGCCGGCGATGTTGAAGGTCTTGCTCGGGGCTGCCAGGGTGATGACCTCGTGCGCGTCCGCCAGAGCCGCCAGCGGGATGTGGCGATGGCCTGGATAGACCAGATCGTGGTGAATCTCGTCGGAGACGACCAGCAGATCGTGGCGGCGCGCGATGTCGAGGATGGCCACCAACTCCTCCTCGGCCCAGACCCGTCCCACCGGGTTGTGGGGCGAACAGAGCAGCAGCAGGCGCGCTTCCCGCGCGCAGTGTTCGAGATGCTCAAGATCCAGGCGATAGCCCCCCGCTTCATGGATGAGCGGATTTTCCACCACGCGGCGTCCGCTGCTCGTGATGGCCGAAAAGAAAGGGGGATACACCGGCGGCTGGATGATGACGCCATCGCCTGCCTCGCAAAACGTCTGCACCACGGCGTATAGGGACGGCACCACGCCGGGTGCCCAGAGCACCCAGTCCGCCTCGATGGCCCAGTCATGACGGGTTCGCATCCAGGCGGCGATTGCTTCGAACAGGCTGTGGGGGTGACGGGTGTAGCCGTAAATGGGATGGGCGGCGCGTGCGGCCAGCGCCCGAGCAACTGCGGGCGGCGCCGCAAAATCCATGTCTGCCACCCACAGGGGCAGGACATCCTGCGTGCCAAAGTTGCTCTCGCGGCCGTCCCACTTCAGCGCATGCGTGTTTGCGCGTTCGATGATGCGGTCGAAATCGTGTGTCATGGGAATTTTTCCCATATCGTCATCTCAGACAGGGTGTGCTGGAATTTGCGCCGCGTCTCGCGGATGACGAAGGGCATCTCCACGGGGCCCTCGATCAGCCTGAAATGCCCGCCGAGCTGCGTCTTGAGGCCGTCGAGCGTGGTGTAGCTTTCGCCGTCCTTCTTGTAGCCGCCGATCCACTCCGCGCGTGCCGTGTGTTCCTCCAGCCAGGTATAAGGCGAGGTGATCACGAGGAGGCCGCCGGGGTTGAGTCGGGCGTGGATGGTGGCCAGGAATTTCCCCGGGCTGTACAAGCGGTCGATGAGGTTGGCGGCAAGAATCAGGTCATAGCCGGCGAAAAGCGCTTTGAGGTTGCACGCATCGCCTTGCTGGAAGCGCACCTTGCCGCGCACCGACGCAAGCCCGAGGTCGGCCAGACGGCGCTCATGATAGGTCACGAGCTCACCTTCGTCGGTCAGGGTGTAGCGCAACACTCCTTCTGCCGCCATCTGTGTGCCGAGGCCAATGAAGCGGGCGGAGAAGTCCATTCCCGTCACCTCGTCAAAGCGGCGCGCCAGTTCGAACGTGGCGCGCCCCGCTGCGCAGCCGAGGTCGAGAGCCCGGCGGCATGGCCTGTCTCCCATGGCGCGCAGCGCCTTCGCGGCCACTGCGCGGGGAAAGTTGGCGACGCCGAAATACTCGTCGCCGTAGTGAAACTCAGCGTATTCGGACAGCAACTTGTCTGTCTCGTAGCGCGACGCCGGAGGTGGGGGAGGCGGTGCGCCCACGACGTAGCGGAATCCGGCGTGCTGGAAGAAATGCCGCCGAAAGGCATAGCGCGCGGCGGGCAGGCTTTCGTTGCCGCATGAAATCCAGGAACCGCCCTTGATGAGGTTGTGGCGCCCGTCGAAAGTCGGCGTGCTGAAGTCGTCATACAGGGGGTGGACGCGAAATCCTTCGAAGGGATAGATTGGGGTGTCGGTCCATTGCCAGACGTTGCCCGCCACGTCGAAGAACTCGCCGTGCGGGAAGCTTGTCACCGGGCAGGGCGATGCCCAGTGATCGAGGTGCAGGTTGGCGTTGGCGGGGCGGCTGTCCGGCACGTCGCCCGGGCTGGCCACTTGATGCAGGCGGTGCCATTCATCCTCGCTGGGCAGGCGCACCGGCTGACCCAGTTGCTGCCCCATCCACCTGCAGAAGGCGCGTGCCTCGTGGCAGTTGACTTCCGCCGGCCAATCCCAGGGCATGGGGATTTCCTCCAGCATCAGGCGCAAGCGCCAGGACTCGCCATCGCGCACCCAGAAAGGCGGATGATCGGGGCAGACGTAGCTGCGCCATGCGCGTCCCTCCTCATCCCAGCAACTGTCGTCGGCGTATCCACCGCCTGCGACGAAGGCGAGGAATTCCGCATTGGAGACGAGGTGGCGCGAGGCCGCGAATGGCGCAAGGGTGGCGACGTGACGACCGTACTCGTTGTCCCAGCCATAATGGGGGGCGTCGGAGTCGCCCTTGCCCAGGACGATGCGGCCGCCAGGAACCTCGACCAGGGCATTCGGTGGCGCCTCGCCGGATATCGGGCATGCCGCCCATGCGGGGTGCGGCCGGACGTATCTGAGCGCATGCTGGCGGATGAGCACGGACGAGGTTTCCAGATGAATGCGTTCATGCTCGATGCCCATCAAAATGGTCCACCACGGACTTTCCCAGTGGATGGGCGACGTGAGCGGGAGACTAGCGATGAGCCTGTCCACCACAGAACGCATGCGGGCACGGTAGGCGCGCACCTCCTGTACCTGGGGCCATTCATAGTGCGCATCGTCGAGATCGTCCCAGCTCATTTCGTCCACCCCAACCGCCAGAAGGGATTCCAGGTGCCGGTCGATGCGCTGGTCCAGCAGGCCTGCCAGAACGAGTTTGTTGACGAAGAATACGGCGGTGTGGCCATAGTAGAAGATGAGCGGGTGGCGCAGCGGTATGGGCTTCACGTAGTACGCTGCATCGCCATCCAGCACTTCGAACAGCCGTTCATAGGCATCCAGGGTGGCGTGGAAATACGCGCGAATTTCCTGGCGCTTGGCTTCACCATCGTCACCGGTCAACAGGGGAGTGCGCTGCAGCAATGGCTTGGACATTACGCTTGGTCGGCAATAGGGGAACGGCATTACGGGGATGCAGGATTTTCCCGCGGGCCTGCCTGCGGGTCCACAGGGTCCTGCAGACTGTTGCGATTCAATATAGCTCCAAATGTTCCACGCCCTGCAGGGATGCAGCGCAGGAGCGGATGTGCGCACATCGCCGCGCGGCCATGGCACGGCGGCCGCAAGCCTGGGTGTCGGCCGGCGCTGCAGCCGTGTTACCTTAGCGCCGCCATTATTCCGTTCGTTATCCCTGGTCAAGACATGGAAATTCGTCCCGCCATCCCTGCCGGTCATGGCTCGTCCGGCAGCACGGCATACAAGGTGCTGGGCGCCATCAGCTTCTCGCACTTCCTCAACGACACCATGCAGTCGCTGATGCTCGCCATCTATCCCCTTTTCAAGGCGCAGTTCCACCTCAATTTCGCGCAGATCGGCCTGATCACCCTGACCTTTCAGCTCACCGCGTCCTTGCTGCAGCCCGTGGTCGGTTATTACACCGACCGCCGTCCGAAGCCCTTCTCCCTGGCGCTCGGGATGGGCTGCACCTTACTCGGCCTGCTGGCCCTGGGGTTCGCCGCCACCTTTCCAGAACTGCTGGTGGCTGCCGCGCTGGTGGGCATGGGCTCATCCATATTTCACCCGGAATCTTCGCGCGTGGCGCGCATGGCCTCGGGGGGGCGCCACGGCCTGGCGCAATCGATCTTCCAGGTCGGCGGCAATGCCGGCACCGCCGCCGGCCCGCTGCTGGCGGCCTGGATCGTGCTGCCCCACGGCCAACGCAGCGTAGCGCTGTTCTCGCTGGTGGCGCTCCTCGCCATGATCGTGCTGGCCGGGGTGGGCGTGTGGTATCGCCACCAGAATCGTCAGCCGAAGAGGCAGGCAGGGACAGAGCCCTGGCCTCTGCCGCGCCGCCATGTGGCGGCAACCTTGGCGGTGCTGCTGGCCCTCATCTTTTCCAAGTTTTTTTACCTCGCCAGCATCAACAGCTACCTGATCTTCTACCTGATGCACCAATACGCCATCGATACGCAGCAGGCGCAATATCACCTGTTCTATTTCCTCTTCGCGGTGGCGGCGGGCACGCTGCTCGGCGGCCCCATCGGCGATCGTATCGGCCGCAAGCAGGTCATCTGGGTATCGATCCTGGGGGTCGCCCCCTTCACCCTGGCGCTGCCCTATGTGGGCCTGGGGGCCTCCGTTGTTCTGACCATGACCATCGGCTTCCTCCTGGCCTCGGCCTTCCCGGCCATCGTGGTGTACGCGCA
>JAJXXS010000152.1 GCA_021780975.1 Pseudomonadota bacterium | reverse complement strand
GGGAGTTCATCGCCATGCTGCCGGAAGGGCTGGACACGCCGGTGGGCGAAAACGGCACGCGGCTGTCCGGCGGCCAGCGCCAGCGCGTGGCGATCGCGCGCGCGCTGCTGAAGGACGCGCCCATCCTTATCCTCGACGAGGCCACCTCGGCGCTCGACACCGCGTCCGAGCGTCATGTGCAGGCCGCGCTGGAGACGCTCATGCAGGGTCGCACCACCATCGTCATCGCCCATCGTCTGTCGACCATCGAAAAGGCCGACCGCATCGTCGTGCTGCAGGGTGGGCGCATCGTCGAAGTCGGCTCGCACCGCGAACTGATCGCTCAGGGCGGCGCCTACGCCCATCTCCATCGCCTGCAATTCCATGAGCCTGCCCACGCCTGAACAACCGCCCCGCTCCCTGGTCACCAAGGCCGGCCGCGCCATCGGCGACTACGCCATGATCCGCTCCGGCGACCGCGTGTTGCTGGGGTTGTCGGGCGGCAAGGACTCGCTCTCGCTGCTGCACGTGCTGCGCCACCTGCAGCACAAGGCGCCGGTCAGGTTCGAACTAGGGGCCTGCACCGTCGATCCGCAATCGCCCGACTACGATCCGCGCCCGCTCATCCCCTATCTGGCGCAACTGGGCATCCCGTATTTCTTCGAGTCGCAGCCCATACTGGAGGACGCGAAGCATAAGCTGCTGGACGGCGACAGCTTTTGCGCCTATTGCTCGCGCATGCGGCGCGGCGTGCTATACCGCGTCTGCCGGGACAGGGGTTACAACGTGCTGGCGCTGGCGCAGCATCTGGACGATCTGGCGGAAACCTTTCTCATGTCGGCCTTCTTCGGCGGCAAGCTGCGCACCATGCAGGCCCATTATCGCAACGACGCCGGCGACGTGCGGGTCATCCGTCCCTTCGTTTATGTACGCGAACGCCAGACCCGCGACTATGCCGCGAAGGCGAATCTGCCGGTGGTGCAGGAAAACTGCCCGGCCTGTTTCGCCATGCCGCAGCAGCGCTTCGCCATGAAGGCGCTGCTGGCCGAGCAGGAGCGCCAGCATCCGGCCCTGTTCGGCAATCTGCTCGCGGCCATGAAGCCGCTGCTGGCCGAGCAGGAGCGCCAGCATCCGGCCCTGTTCGGCAATCTGCTCGCGGCCATGAAGCCGCTGCTGGGGGCGGCGCCGTAGGACGTCCTGCATTACCCCGCAGGTCAGGGCAGGGCGTGGGCGATGTCTTCCAGTTCCGTGCGGCGTAGTTTCAGTTCCGCCAGTTCCTGTTTCATCTCCAGCATGCGGCCCTGCAGGGCCTCGGTGTTGGCGAGGATTTTCTTCAGGTTGTCCAAGCGCTCGTCCAGAATCTGCTTGTGTTCGCGCACGCGCACGGTGATGGGCGTGATGGCGAGCTGCAGCCAGCGGTCCGTCTCCTGCGCCGCCAGGCTGTAGGTCTTGACCGCTTCCTGTACCACGTTGGCGATGAAGCGGCGGATCATGAAGCGCTTTTCCAGCACCAGGTTGGTGGGATCGCGGCAGAAGTCCTCGGCTTCCCTTACCAGGGCCTCCATGCGCTGGCGATAGCGCTGCAGGTCGAGTGCCGGCGCCTGCATGGGCTTGAAGCCATGCATGTGCACGAAGCGTTCGCAGGTGTCGTGCAGAAAACCCTGGATGTTGTGGCCCATGCGGCTGGCGCGCGCAAAGCGTTCATGCGCTCCCTCGGCGAGGCGGCGCATGGCGCCGGTCAGTCCTCCGGTCGTCCACGCGCTTTCCATGTCGGGCATGGCATCAGCCAGCAGGGCGGAGAGGTTCTCCTTCGACAGCAGGCCGAGCAGTTCCTCGCCCTGGCGCAGGATCTGCGCGCGCAGGTGGCGGAAGCGTTCGGCAGTGGCCTCGTAGCGTTCCTTTTCCTGCATGACCTCGTCGCGCAACTGCTGCACCATGTCGCGGTTCTTGCCCGACAGCTGCGACAGTTCGACCAGATGGCGGCTGACCTGGTGGGCGCGCTCGGCGAGGCGGGCCTGGTGGCCGGCGAGGCGCGCTTCCATGTCGTGCAGGGTGGTGTGGCAGAGGATCTCGCGGCGCGCGGGAATGATTTTGTGCGCCAGCAGGTGTTCCAGTGACAGCACGCCGGAGCGCGCCAGCAGGTCGGCGTCCTGCTTGACCCGTCCGACCAGGGCGCTGCGGGCCGACAGCGCAAATACCTGCTCCAGCGGCAGCTTGAGGATGCGCGCGGTATCCTGCACCTGGCGCTCGATGCCGGCACGGATCTCCTCGGCAGGCTTCATTTCATCCCACAGGGTGTCTATCTTGTTGAGGACGGCCACGTGGAAGTTGACGTGCTTGTGCACGTACTTCTGCCAGATTTCCAGGTCGCTGCGCGTCACCCCGGCGTCGGCGGCGAGCAGGAATATGATGGCGTGGGCGTTCGGGATGGCCGACAGGGTGAGTTCCGGCTCGCTGCCGAGGGCGTTGAGGCCGGGCGTGTCGAGGAGCACCAGCCCCGCCTCCAGCAAGGGATGGGGCAGGTTGAGAAGGGCGTAGCGCCAGGCGGGAATATCGACACAGCCGTCTTCCCCCAGGTTTTCATCCCCGCTTTGCGGATCCAGCAGCCCCAGCGCGCGCGCGGTTTCGGGCGGCACGCGCCGGGTTTCCCTGAGTTTGAGGAGAACCTGCGGCCACTCCTCGCGGTTTTCGGGATCAAGCTTGAGCTTCACCCATTCCACCGGTTTGAGCTTGAGGTGGGCTATGGCTTCCTCCGCCAGGCGCGTCTCGATCGGCAGCAGCTTGAGACACGACTCCTCCTGCGGGTCGTAGGCGATCTCGGTGGGGCACATCGTCGTGCGCCCGGCGTCCGACGGCAGCAGGCGCTGGCGGTGATCGGCGAAGAACAGGGCGTTGATAAGTTCGCTCTTGCCACGCGAATATTCCGCCACGAAGGCGAGCGTCAGGCGGTCGCGCTGCAACGCTTCCGCGCTGTCGAGCAAGCGCAGGTTGCGTTCGCCATCCACGCCCTCGTGCGCATCCAGCCAGTGGATGAACGTGTGGATGGCTTCGACGAGGCGGTCGCGGCGCGCGGTGTAGTCGGCGATTTCCTGTTCCAGCAGTGCGGTCATCGGGCGGTCTTTTTCCAGGGGTGTCAGGATGCGTTTTCCAGCAGCCGTTCGGGCGCGGCTTCGCCCGGGGCTGCCACCAGTTTTTGCCGGCTTGTGTCCCCTTTCAGCAGTTCCAGGCGGGTTTTTGCCACCGCCAGCTGCGCGGCAAGAAACTTGAGCAGGGCTGCGTTGGCCTGATTGTCGGCAGCGCGTGCCGCGAGCTTGATGTGCAGGCGCCCGTCACGTTCCCCGGCGACGAGATTTTGGCCGGCACCGGGCGTTATGTAGAGGGAAAAGATCCAGCGGCCGTCATCCCCGCGGCGTGCCCAGGACGACATCAGAAGCTCCTGAGTATCGCCATCTCGATGGCGCGCAGCGGCACGAGGATGATCAACTGGCCGACAAAAAAGACCACCAGCGGGCTCAGGTCAACGTTGCCCACGAGCGGGATGATGCGTCGCAGCGGCGCCAGGATGGGCTCGCTGAGCGCGTAAATGACAGGTGCCAGAGGCGAGTAAGGATTCACCCACGAAAGTATCGCCCGGATCACGGTAAGGCCGATCACAAGGTAGATGGCGAGTTCCACCAGCTTGACCAGGGCAAGCAGCGCGAGTGCCGGCAGGGCGGCGCCGGCGGCGAGGCGGAAGGGAAAGCCGCTCGACCACAAGAGCATGATCTGTATCAGGTATTCCACCAGCCAGGCGCCCACCAGGCTGGCAAAATCGAAACCTTTGTAGCCGGGAATGACGCGGCGCAGAGGGCGCACCAGAAAATCCGTGAACGCCACCACGAACTGGCCGAAGGGATTTCCGAACGGTGCCCGGAACATCTGCATGGCAAAGCGCAGCAGGATGGCGAAGAGAAACAGGTTGCCGAGCGACTGAACGACGAACTGCAGGCCGTCGGCGATCATGGGAGCGCTCCCAGTTCGTCCCCGAGCTCACGGGAGCGCCGCTCAGCGGCCGCGACGGCGGTGGCCAAGGCATCCCGCACCCCCGCGCTTTCCAGGGCCGCCACGCCACGTTCCGTGGTGCCGCCCTTGGAGGTGACGCGGCTGCGCAGGGTGGCGGGCTCCTCGCCCGATTCCAGCGCCAGGCGTGCGGCGCCGACAAAAGTCTGCAGGGCAAGCTGGCGCGCGACCTCTGGCGCCAGGCCTTGGGCGATGGCGGCAGCCTCGAGCGCTTCCATGAAATAGAACACATAGGCGGGGCCGCTGCCGGAAACCGCGGTGACGGCGTCCAGTTGGTTTTCCTCCGGCACCCATACGGCAGCGCCTACGGCGCGCAGGATGGCCTCGGCGCGCGAACGCTCTGCGGCGGAGACCGCGGGCGGTGCGTATAGGGCGGTGATGCCGGCACCTACCATGGCTGGGGTATTGGGCATGGTGCGCACGATGCGTTGATGCCCTCCCAGCCAGCGTCCCAGGTCGGCCACGCGTATTCCGGCCGCGATCGAAACGACCAGCCGCTCGCCCAGGCGGGGGGCGAGTTGCCGCGCGATCTCCGGAATCTGCTGGGGCTTCACCGCCAGGATGACGGTGTGGCCCAAGTGGGCGTGGGCCAGGTCGCGCCGCAGGGTGACGCCGAAGCGTCCCGCCAGGCGACCATGGGCATCGTCGGAGGGGTCGACGACCTCAATGTGCTCGCCGGCCGCGCCCTTGCCGGCGAGGCCGGCGATGATGGCGGTGGCCATGTTGCCGCCGCCGATGAAGGTAATGCTGTCTGTCATGCCTGCTGCTCCACGGCCGGTTTCGTACGCGCGCCAAACAGGGCTGTCCCCACCCGCACCCAGTTCGCTCCCTCCAGGACCGCCGCCTCCAGGTCCGCCGACATGCCCATGGAAAGGGTGTCCAGAGCGAGACCGCTGGCGTTGAGGTTCTCCAGCATGCCCCTGAGGCGCGCAAAGGGGATTCTTTGGGCATCAAGCCCGGCGGCCGGGGCGGGGATGGCCATCAGCCCCCGCAATTGTAACCGTGGTAGGCGGGCAACGGCCTGCGCCAGTTCCGCGAGTTGCGATTCCTCGGCCCCGCTCTTGCTGGCTTCGCCGCTGACATTGACCTGCAGGCAGACCTGCAGCGGCGGAAGGCTGGCGGGGCGCTGGGCGGAGAGGCGCTGGGCCAGCTTGAGGCGATCCACGCTGTGGACCCAGGCGAAGCGTTCCGCCACCGGCCGCGTCTTGTTGCTCTGCAGCGGGCCGATGAAATGCCAGGTAACGGGCAGGTCTGCCAGTTGCGCCATTTTCGGCAGAGCCTCCTGCAGGTAGCTTTCGCCAAAATCCTTGAGCCCGATCTGGGCGGCGGCACGCAATGCGGCGCCTGCCACGCCCTTGCCTACGCCGATCAGGCCGATGCCCGTCGGCTCGCGGCCGGCCGCACGGGCGGCTGCGGCGATGCGCGTCCGGACGGCTGTCAGATTGGCGGCGAGGTTTTGCGTGGGGGGGTCGCTCAAGTTGAATCGCGTGCAGTCGTTATTGGGTTGAATACGCATTATCCGCCAACTGCCAACCGGACGATTGCCCCGTGGACATATCCGAACTCCTCGCTTTCAGCGTCAAGAACAAGGCCT